>JBBQCK010000124.1:0-7237 GCA_038318605.1 Tepidisphaerales bacterium
TGTTCGTCGAGCAGCCGCTGCAGATCGTCGTTGCCCGCCCCTGAACCACCGGCACGTTCAATTGCCAGCCGCACGTCGTCGCCATAAGCATCCGTCGCCGGAACCCGTGGGCCTGGCGCGTCCGCCAGCTTTACTTCAAGCTCTGATCGCAATGGGGTGGGGGTCTTCAATTTGGTAGCGGGAGACCTTGATTGATGGCCGGTCCAAATGGTTCAATTGTGAGAAGTGGAGTTCAGGACCTTCTTTGAGTAATCGAGATTCTGTTGCAACGAGGTCACGCGGGCATCGGCATCGCGGATTTTCTGGTTGCTGTTGGCGCTGGACTGTTGAGCGGCGAAGGCTTTTGATTTTGCGGAATCAAGCGTGCTTTGAGATGCTTTGACAAGCTTCTGGGCTGTTGCATCGCCTTCCTTGGCCGCCTTCAAAGCCGCAAGCAGGGGAGACATCTCAGGACCATTGGAGAGGGAGGTCTCGAAATCAGCACGCAGTGATCTCAATGTCGCTTCGGCATCTGCTGTTTTCTGCGCCGCGGCGATGTGGGCCGCGTCGATCGTAAATGCATCATTCCGTGCGGTTTCGAGCTTTCCCTTCACTGCAATCCACGCGGTCGAAGCCTCGGCAAGGGTGCTCGGATCGGCGTCGGTCTGGCTGCGTAGCTCTGTTACCTTTTCTTCGGCGCGTTTGGAATCGGCCTCAATCGCGCGATAGTCGGCGGACTGAAGGAGGCGGGCAATGATGCCATCCTCCACCACTTTCTGCGCCGCGTGGGCTTCGTCGAGCAACTTCAACGCGTTAACCACGCGATCGCTGGAGTTGAAATCGGCCATCAGTTTCGTGCGCACGCGATCTGCCGCCGCCGCGGCCTCATGAAACGACGCCGTGGCGCTACGCGTTTTTGCTTGCGCATCGGTGAGCGCTGTGTTGGAAGTGGTCACATCGCCTTGAAGGCCCGATTGGGATTTCTGCGATTTGGTTGCTTCATCGCGAATACGCTGTGCGTCCGCGCGCGCCTGGGTGATCTGCGTCGGAAGCGTGCGCACGTCTGATTGCGCATTGCGGATCTCGGTGGACGTATATGCCGAGTTCTTTTGCTTGCTGGCCAGCGGATGCTGCCTCTTGTTCGACTTGCTCTTTGCTAGCGCGCCAGGCGCGAATGCCAGCACAATCGCGACAGATATCAGACGAAGGTGGACCGACATCCGACACTTGTGCGAGGTCATTGCCTGCTCCTGCTTTGGCGTGTGTGGCTCGTCATGCTGCGCGCCTATTTGTACGCATGCCGCACCGCGTTGTTGCCGAGCGGGCCATGCCGGCTCAGGTTCGTCCTAATGCCCGACCACCGGTTCACCCAGGATGCGCTTCACCTCCTGCAATTTTTCGTCGAGAACGGCGCGGTTGGGCGCTTCGAGATTTAATCGCAACATCGGTTCTGTGTTGCTCTTGCGCACGTTGAACCACCAGTCCCCCATGTCTACCGTAATGCCGTCGAGGTAGTCGATGTCGCTGCGCTTATAGGTTTCGGCGATTTCGCGAATCTTGGCTTCCTTGTCCTCGATCTGAAAATTCAATTCGCCGCTTTGTGCGTAGCGGTTAAGCGGGGCGATCAGTTTGGAAAGCGGCTGTTTCTGCGCCGAGAGGACAGACAACAGCCGCGCGAAGGCGATGGCGCCGCTGTCGGCGAAGAAGTTGTCCCGGAAGTAGAAGTGGCCGGAAAGTTCCCCGCCAAAGACGGCTTTGGTTTCCGCGAGCGTACGCTTGATGAAAGCGTGGCCGACGCGTTCCCGCCGCGCGATGCCTCCGGCCGCCGCGATTTCGTCGCGCACGACATGGCTCGATCGCAAGTCGTACACAATCGTCGAGCCTTTGTTCTGTGCGTCGGCCAGAAAATCGCGCGCCAGCAGGCCGGTGATGATGTCGCAGCCGATTGTCTTTCCGTTCTCGTCGAGAAATACGCATCGGTCGGCGTCGCCGTCGAAACAGACGCCAACGTCAACCCGCTCGTTCTGCATCATTTCCTGAAGCATGTGCAGGTTGCTCTCAATGAGCGGATTGGGGTCATGCGAAAACGCGCCGGTGATTTCAAACAGCATCGGCACGATTTCCAGATTGGCAACGCCATCAAACACTGCCGGAATCATTTTTCCGGCCATGCCGTTCGAGGCATCGACGGCGACACGCAGCGTCCGGCCGAGGTCAAGAAATTTCAGCACATGCCGTCGATAGGCCGGCCAGAGGTCCTGTTCCTCATACTTTCCTTTGACTCCGGTGGCGCCGACTCGCAGGAGGGATGCAATGCGTTTGATGTCATCCAGCCCCGACGCCGAACCGATTGGCCGGGCCTTTGGTCCATTGATCTTAAAGCCGTTGTATTCGATCGGATTGTGCGAAGCGGTGGTGATGATGCCGCCGACGCATTGCAGCTCATTGATCGCGAAATAAACGAACGATGTATCAACCATCCCGACGTCGATTATGTTCATGCCGGTCGAGCGAAGGCCTTCGATGAGCGAGCGAGCCAGGTCGGGCGAACTGGGGCGCATGTCGCGTCCTACAACTATCAAATCCTCGCGCGGCATGCGCAGTTCGGCCGCGATATTCTGCCGGCTTCGCTTAAGGAATTGGCCGGTGGCGTGGCCGACTTTCCATGCCATCTCCTCATTGAGCGGCGTCGGATAGGTGGCGCGCACGTCGTACGCTTTGAAAATCTTGTCGATCATGCGGCGGAGTCTAGCGGCCGTGGGTAAGGGGGGAAAGCGGGCTTGACGCGATCCATCTTAAACGTGCTGAAATCTGCGTCTGACAAGCCACGCCACGGCGCTTGCCATAAAAAGCCAGATCAAGACGATGAGCATCAGGCCGGCCCATCTTAATACCGATGACGCCGCAATGTTCTCCGCTCGACGCCGGCAGTCTTCCATCACTTCCCGAGGCATCAGGCGCCGCACCAGGACCACGCCCAGCGGCACGAGGATCAGGTCATCCAAATACCCGATTACCGGAATGAAATCTGGAATCAGATCGATGGGACTTATCGCATAGGCGACCACCAGGACCGCCATCGCCCGGGCGTACCAGGGTGCATCGGGATGTTTGATCGCCAGACAAAGCGCATACACTTCGCGCTTCAGCGATTTCGCCCAAGCCTTCCAGACAGTCGGTTTGCACATGTGTGTCTGCCGCAATGCCGGGTGCAGCCTACCGGTTTGTGATGCGGGATCAATTTTCAATTGACGGCGATTGCCAGCACGCGTTCGGCGGCCGCAGATGGATGGGAGTCTGATTGTCATTTGCGGTGATGATCGTTCGCGGTGTGCTGCTCGGTCTGGGGGCCGCTGCGCCGATTGGCCCGGTCAATGCGGAAATTGCCCGGCGTGTGCTCCATCGCGGATGGTTTGCCGGAGTGATGTTGGGGCTCGGTGCGGTGTGCGTGGATGTCACCTATGCGATTTTGTCGGCCATGAGCCTGGGACGCGTGCTGGCCCGGCCATCGGCGCAGGCCGTCATCGGCGTTTGCGGCGGCGCGTTGCTGGCGTGGCTTGGCTTCAGGTCGCTGCGCGCTGTGTGGCGGTCATTGCGAGAACGAAAACATGAACGCGCGCAACCGTGGGGCCAGCCTACATCGCCCGAACCCTGCGGCAATTTGCCCACGCCGCCATGGCGAAACTTCCTCACCGGCATCCTGATGACGGCGACCAATCCAATGACGCTGTTGTTTTGGGTGACCGTCGTACCCGCGGCCGGTGGCGGCGAATCTGGCGGCGCTGGTACCCACCTACTGCTGATTACAATCGGTGTGATGGCCGGCGCGGTTGCGTGGGTATTTGCCTTTTCTGGATTGGTGCGACTGTTGGCGGCATGGAAGCGTGCCGCGCTTTTTTTAATTGCCGATGCCGCCGGCGGGATAATTCTGCTGGGTTTCGCACTGGCGGCGATTTGGCGCGTTGGGCGCATGGTCATAACATAACCGCCGGGTCATTCGCATAGCGACGTTGCGGGGCGAATGTTGCGGCCCACCGAGATTGAAAACAGACGTCCAGCGCCGATTTCGCAAAAAGATTACACCCATGAAGAAAATGAAACGTATTGATGTACATCACCTGCTGGCATTGGCGGGGTTGAGCGCGGCCGCTTCGCTTGCGGGCGGATGCGCCGATTCCCCGGATCGCTTCGATCCGCAAGCGATCCGCGAGATCCAACTCTCCAAAGCCGCCGAAAATCATTCGCTTGCACCGAAGCAGCTTCCAAAAGAGTCGGATTTTCGCAATCCATACATCCCATCGGGCAAAGACCCTGTTTCGTTGCCGGTTAAGGAAGATCGGCCGGCCACGCGGCCCGTCGGCGAGCGGGAGGTTCGCTTCACTCTTTCGGACATCGTGCATCGCACCGCGGCGTATAACGCCGACACGCGCGTGGCTGCCTACCAGGTCGGGCAGGACGAGGCGCGCGTGGTTGAGGCGCTGGCGCGTTATGACTGGACCTTTTTTACAAACGTAAATTATCAGCGGGAGGATGGCAGCAACGCCTTCAGCACAAATGCACTTTTTCCGCGAGAAACGCGTACAACGCAAGTGCAAACGGGCCTCAAGCGCGTTCTGCCGAGCGGCGCGGAGATTCAGCTACGCTACGAGATGAATCGAACCAAGACGATCAATGACCCCAACGACTTTCTCAGCAATATCACACCGAATCCGTATTACACCAGCGAGGCGATTTTCCAGATTACTCAGCCGCTGTTGCAGAACTACGGCAGCGCGACAAACCGGGCGCGGATCACGGTGGCCCGAAACGATCAACGAATCAGCTTTCTCGATTTTCGATTGAAGCTCGAGGAAAATCTCACCCGTGTCGAGCAGGCCTATTGGCAGCTTGCCCAGGCGAGAAGAAACGTCGAAATTCTCGAGTCGCTGTTGCAGCGAACGACCGAGACAGCAGAGCGCCTTTCGCAGCGATGGGGGGGTGATGTCAATGCCACACAGTTGTCACAGGCGCACGCTTCAATCAAGTCTCGCGAGGCCGCGCTGATCCGCGCGCGATCGCAGGTGCGCGACCTGTCGGATGAGATCAAACGCCGCATGGGCGATCCGGACTATCCAGTCGCAGACAACACGCTGATCGTCCCGGCCGACCAGCCGGTGGAAACTGCCATTCAATACAACATCGGCGACCAGATCGACACGGCTCTGGTGAACCGCCCCGAAATACTCCAGCAAAAGCTGCGCATCGATTCGTCCGAAACAATCGTTGGCGCCGCCAACAACAACCTGCTGCCGCAGCTCAATCTTGTCGGCCAGGTTGGCGTGCAGGGGCGCGGTGAGGACTTGGGCGATGCGCTCACCAGCCAGGGCAGTTTCGATTTTGTGAACTACAGCGTCGGCCTGCAGTTTGAGGTGCCAATCGGCAATCGTGGTCCGCGCGCCATCTGGGCGCGCACGTTGTTGCAGCGGCTGCAGTCGATCGAATCGTATCGCAACCTGACCGAGCAGATCACGCAGGAGGTCAAGCAATCATTTCGGGAGGTGGAAACAAGTTGGCAGGAACTCGTTGCGACGCGAACCGCCCGTTATGCCGCCGCCGAAAGCCTGCGGGCGATCGAAGAGCGCGAGAAGGGAATCGCGCTTGATCCGACGTTCGTGCAGCTCAAGCTCGATCGCCAGGCGGCATTGGCGCAATCCGAGCAGGAGGATGTACAGGCACTTGTGCGATACAACATCGCCGTCTCGGCGCTGGAACGTGCCAAGGGAACGCTGCTTTCGTACGATAATGTTGAAATCCGCGAGGAGAAGTTGCCGCAGGTCAGGCAGAATGGCGGTCTGTAGATGGTGACGCCGCTTCCTCGCGTGAGTTGAATGCCAAGTGCGCGATGGATGCCGCGCGGGTGGAATCTGCCGCGATTCCACGCCCGGCCAATCGAACGAACAGGTGCCGCCTTGCTGACGTTGCTTGTATTACAGGGTCCGGACAAGGGCAAGCGCATTGAGCTGCCCGATGCGCCTGCGGGCCTCGGCCGAAACAGCAGGCAGATTCCGCTGACCGACAACACCGTCAGCCGCACCCACAGCGAACTGGTGCCCGAGGGCGGGCAGTGGATTCTGAAAGACCTGGGATCATCGAACGGGACGTACGTCAACGGTAATCGCGTTACCGGGTCGATTCCGGTCAAGCCGGGGGATCAGATTCGCATCGGCCGGACATTAATGGTCTTTGGCGCTCAGCCAGGCGTTTCGCGTACGGCGGGGGGTAATGTGCGTCTTGCCGGCGAAGAAGCTGGCATGGACAGCGCGATCATGCACACCGTGCCGTCGAATGACGATTCGATGGTTCTGGCGGTGCCTGAGCCGGCTGCCGCGGCGATGACCAACCTGAAAATTCTCTACCAGCTTGGTGGGATGCTGGGGAGCAGCTTCAACATCGATCAGGTGCTTGAAGTGGTCATGGACCTGGTCTTCGAGCATGTGAAGGCTGATCGCGGCATTCTTATGTTGCTGGACGATGCGCGGGAGGAGCTGATACCGCGCGTGGTTCGCACGCGCGATGAATCACCCGCTAAAACGCCAAGCGGCCGCGGCGCCAGCGCATCGACCGAGCGCATCAACGCGTCGCGCACGATCATCAATTATGTGCTGGAAAAGGGGGAAGGCGTTTTATCCAGCAACGCGATGACGGACCAACGCTTTTCCAAGGGAAAGAGTGTTCATAATCTTGGCATTCGTTCGGCCCTTTGCGTGCCGATCAAGGCGGGGCGGCTGGGAAGCAAGGATGGCGTTGAAGAGACGCTGGGTGTGATCTACATCGATTCGTCGGTGAAAAATTACACCTATTCGCCGGACCAGTTGCGGCTGCTTACGGCGATCGGCCTGCAGGCGGGACTTGCGGTGCAGAACGCCAAGCTCTACCTCAATCAGGTGCAGGCTGAGCGCATGAGCGCCATCGGCGAAACGACGGCCGCCCTTTCGCATTCGATTAAGAACATCCTGCAGGCCCTGCGCGGAGGGGCGGATGTAGTGGAGATGGGTTTTCGCGGCGGTAACCTTCCGCAGGCGCAAAAGGGCTGGGGCATCGTCGATCGCAATCTCGAAAAAATCTACAACCTGACGATGAACCTTCTGACCTACTCGAAGGATCGCGAGCCGCGACTGGAGATGGTTAACCCGCGTAAGCTGATCGACGACTGCGTTGAATTGATTGCCAAGGCCGCCAACAACAAGGGTGTGATGGTCGTCGCGGATGTCGATCCCGA
>JBBQCK010000125.1:0-7208 GCA_038318605.1 Tepidisphaerales bacterium
AAGCCGCGAGCTGCGCGACCATTTTCCCAGAAACGTCGGCCGGCAGCCGCTTGCCCAGCACCAGCGGCACCAGCGGAACAAGGCTCTGGCATAGCACCTCCGAGCCATCGTCGGCGCGACGGGCCACAAAATGATCACCGCGCCAAAGTTCATCAACCAGCGCCCGGATCAGCCATTTTGATTTCGCCCGCCAGCCCTGTGCCTCATCCGGCCTGTCCAGATTCGCCGCCAGCGCGCCGCATTGCTCCATGTGCAGCGCCAGCAACGCCGTCAGATCGGGCGCAATCAGGGGCGCGCCCTGATCGAACATGGTGCTGTTGTCCCAGCCGCTGTCGTTGCCGTGAAGATAATGCGGAAGAGGCTGGCCTTCTGCCCGCCGATGATCCAGCCACCACCGCCCGAGCGCGCACATTGGCGGATACAACTGCGTCTGTGCATGCAATCCGATTCCGCCGGACGCTCGTCGGGCAATCTCGCCCAGCGCCCACCCCGCCACCGGCGGCTTGGAAAAGTTATAATGTTTGAACGATGGATTCAGGCCATCCGGCAGCGAACCAAATTCATCCTGATGATCGAACATCAGCCGAATCTGGTCCAGCGCAAGTTCCCGGTTGCCCTGCGCGAGGGCGATCGCATTGAAGCAGTTGTCCCAGCTCCAGACCTGGTCCATCACCACCTTGGACATGAGCATCGCCTCGCGCGCCAGCAGGCCGCGCGGGCGTACGAGACATGACCAGTTGATATAGGCCGCCAGCGCCGCGGCGTCTGCCAGCGTGGCGTCACAGGACGGGAGCATCTGGGCGAAGCTTTCGTAGCTGTCGAGGGAATCGGCGGCGCTCGCCGAGAAATCGCGCCGCTCGACAGGCACATGCGTGCTTTGAAAAGCATCGATCGCGGCTTCGAGTCGGCCGGATTCATCTGGATACAGATCGATCGTCACATGCTCGCATTGATCCGCGGCCCAGGGCGCATCCGCCACGATCCGCCCGTGCATCGCCTCGATAAAAAACCGCACCAAAGCCGGCCGGATGTTCGCCACCCAGGCCGATTCATGCGCCCGATACGCGACCACGCCCGGCTGGGCATCGGCCCGCATCCGCAGCCCGGCGCCGGCACCGCGTATGCGAACGATATCGTGCGACTCAAGGCAAAACTCAACGAACTTTCCGCCCGGCCCATCGAGGCGCAGGCGATCGACACCGGCCGACGCCTTCGCCTCCACCGGTTTGCCCGCCTCCAGCAGTTCGATCTTCATCGCATCGCGCACCCCCACGCCGCGCGCATGATGACATCGCAGGTAGAGGCCATCCCCGAGCGCGCGAGGGGCGCCCCCATGCGCCGGCGGCGGTGGAGACATCAGCGACAGATAGCTGCCGCGACGACTGAACGGGATTTGCCGTGGATCAAAGCTGACGTTCATCGGCCCAACTATCCCCCGGCGCGCCGCCGCCGCAAAACCAGGCGCCGCCGAAACGATGTCCGGCGCCGTCGAAAATTCTAGTCACGAACCGCTCAGCAGGATGGCCTGATGCCCACTGGGTAGTTCTTCGGTAGGCCCGACACTCGTGTCCGACTTGCCGCGCAGTGGCAACGTATTTTGGGCACAACCGTGATCGGCCGTTGGCCGATGTCGGGCAGGAATATCCGACCCACCGAGGCTCATCAATCAAGTTTATCTGCGCGTTCGACCCGCAGACCATTCAAACGGCTGAATCAACGATGTTTGCTGTTAAACTGCCCGACATGCAATCGACTCCGCCGCTTCCCTACGCATCCATCAGTTCCGCTCGCAGCCTGTTTAGACATGAGCGCCTCGGCTTTCTCGGCGTCGTCACGCGATGGTACTGGCGGGATTGGCGATCGTTCGTTCGGCCACGGTGGTTGGCGCGCAAATTACGTATCTTCATACGTGGTCGTTACCAAGAAATACGCCTTATGAATTTTACATCTGGAAGACAGCCGCTTCGGAATTGGTGCTCTGTGCATTTGCAGTCTGGGCGCTCGGCGTGGCGGTTCGCATCCTGCGCGGCCGGGCAGGTTACGCCAGTCAGTTCCTGCTCACAGCCGCGCTGCTCACGGGCTGGATCCTGGTGATGCTCGATGAACTGGCGGGTGTGGGGCCTATGCAATGGATGACGACGACATTTTTCGAAGAATATTCCTACGAGCAACTGTTTACTGTATGGGCATCAAATATCTACAATGGTCTGCTCTGGATCGTACCCGCAGTGGCCATTCTTTTGACACTGACGCTTCCCGAAGTGCGCCATGGCATTGATCACCGGGACGGCCCGGTACATCCGTCCCGCCATCGTCGCCTGGTCGTCAACTTCATCATCCTGGCATTGCTGACGACTTTGTTGTTTGCGCTGATCGGTCCCTCCGCGCCAACGGCTCTTGGGATCACCACCAAGGTGCCGATGCGCGGCGCATTACCACCTTGGGACGCGATCTACGTTTTCATGACGATCGGGGCCATGCTTGCCCTGGCTTCCTTACTTACCCGCGCGCAATGGGCACGCAAATTTACCGGGATTGCAGCCGCGACACTGGCGGCCAGCATCTTGATCGTCCAAGGCCTTTATATGAGCAAAACGTTGCTCGCCACTTCAAACCCCAGCGGTTTGCCGCTCCCACTTCTGATCCTCGGCAATGGGATCACCACCCTCGGCCAGCTTGTCATTCCCGCCCTGATGGCCGGGTTAGCCTGGGCGCAGGCCGAACCAGCCGGTGGACCGCCGACCGAGGAAGGCGTTGCTACGTTGCAGACGTAAAGGGTGGGAGAGACAGGACGGACCAACATTCTTTGCCCCGGCATTCGCCACCGCGTATGGGTGGCAGCGCCCGACTTCATTCAAGCCGCAAACCACTCAAACGGATCGAGATCCCAGTAGACGACCTCGCGTCCAACCCGTCGCACGGCCTTGAGCGCTCCATCCTGCGAGAGCACGAACACCACCGCTTTGGGCCAGGCGTGGCAGAATCGAAATGCTGCGCGATGACGTGTGCCCCAGGTTTCGGCGGGCACGCGATCGAAGGTTGCCACCTGTTGCGGCGTGACATCCGCGTGCGGGGCGCGCCGGACATACATCGCCCCGGCCGCCGCTCCGGCGTCGGCGCGAAGCTCGACGCCAAAGCCCATCAGTGAAAACCGATCGGTCAGCACCACTGCGCCATCCACCCCGCTCAGCGCGGCGATGAGGCGCAGGCGATCCGTCAGCGTGAAATCGTGCTCGGCAACGACACGCCGCAGCGATGCGAATTCCATTACCCGTCCGCGGGCCGCGCTGAAGGCGTGGTCGTGCTGATCGCTGAGCGCATCACCCAGATCGAGCCATTGGCGCTGAGCATCAAGCGACGCCGCAAGCGCCGTCCAGGCCTCGTATCCGAGGACGGGATATTTCGGACTCATCAACGGATTCAGGCGCGCATCCTCGCGCGCCGATTCGGGTATGAACGCGAAAATCCCGCCGTGGCCGCGATCATGAACGTAGGTCAGCAGTCGCCGGACGCAATTCAGATATTTCACCGCGCAGTTGTGCTGGTTTACCGCCGACTCATAACTTGGCCGATGCCCGCGTACTGCCGGAGGATAGATTTTGCGATACAAATCCGCCTGCGCCGGCTGAAACGCCCGCGCCACCGGGCCTTTTAAAAATACGTCAACCGGCGAGGGCGCAAGCCGGCCATTTTCAAGGCGCACCAGCACGCGCGAGGCCCGGGAAAGGGTAAGCTGGCCCGGCCGGGCGGACGTTACCGTGAGGTAGTCGGGCGGCGTGCGCACGTCGCGCACCGATTCTCGCCGCGCGTGCTCCCACCAGCTCGAACCGATATCCAAAAGCCCCCAGATGCGCAGCGCCCCGTCGGTGTTGGCATCGCCGGCCGGCTCGACCGCCACGATCGCGGCGTTCGGATCGGTCGATGGCGCTAGGCGCAACAGTTGGCGATCGGTGTACGGGACCGGCCGGGCCAGTCGCAGCGGCGTCGCCCCGCGCCATCGCGCCTGCGCCGCCTGCGATTCAAATTCAGAGGATGGGCAGAGGGTTACGCCGAAGGTCAGTTGGCGTTTTTCCTCGTGCAGCAGGCTCGCGTGGTACGCCACATCCAGCAGCGTCTGAACCTGTGCCGCGGGAGGAAACGAAGGGACCGCCTCGTCCTCGACGTAAAGCCGCGACGCCCGCCACGCCCGCCGCAGCAACCCAAGCAATGCCGGTGGATAAATCGAAGAACTGGACACAAAGACTCCCAACCAGATCGCCAAATACCCACGACCCACTGCCGCCGGCCCACGACTCACTTTTTCCCGCCTACTACCTACCGCCTACAACCTTACAACTCGTTATACTTCCTACTTGAACCCCGTGCTTTCTCCACCGGATATTTCTCAGCATTTTTGATCATTTTCTCCTTATAGGACGCTGCCAGATCCACGCCGAAGTCATTTGCCATGAGAAGCACCCATCCGAGCAGATCGGCCAGTTCATCCGCGATTTCTCCGCGTCGATGGTCGATCTGCTCCTGCAGCGCCTCTCCCTGCTTCCAATGCATCAACTCAAGAAGCTCCGCCGCCTCCAGGCACAGGCCGATGGCCATGTCCTTTGGGTTGTGAAACTGCTTCCAGTCGCGCTCATCACGGAAGCGCAGCATCATCTCCTGCAGTTCGCTCAATGTGGCGTCATCCATGGTTCGATCCTCCGAAGCCCCTCGTCGCCCGGGCGGTGAATGCCAACGGCACAATTTAACCCGATCCAGCCAGCGATTGACATGGCCGGTACACCGTCGAACATGGTCCGAGTCATGGCCTATCGTTTCCTATACGCCGTTTTGCTTGTGTCGGCGCTGATGTGTCGCGCCGCCGCTGATCCCGCCTCCGACGGCGGCGATGCGCCTACCGTTCACGAAACGACGCTCGCCCGCCTCTCGGCAATGACCCGCACGACTCGGCCGCTGGTGAGCGCGGATCGAGCGCATGTCGCGATGGTTGTTCAGGCGGATATGATTCATCGCCTGTTGCTCGATGGCGCACCGATCGCCGAGGCCGAATGGATCGCTCCCGTATCGCTTCGATTTTCGCCCGACTCAAGGCATCTGCTGGCCATCGCACAACCCGGCCGCGCCGGCATGCAGATACTGCTCGACGGCAAAATCGTCGCAGAACATTTTAACATCGACCCCGACAGCCTCGTCGTTTCGGCTGATTCCAGCGCCTTAGCCTACGCGGCGGCCGATACCAAGCGTCATTGGCGCGCCTGGCGACAACCGCTGGCGACAACTCCCAAGGATGCGGCCGCGCCTTTCGCCGTGGCCTCGCCCGCATCCGCCCCCGCACCGCAGCCGCACGGCGAACCATGCGACAAAATCCGCGCGCTGACCTTTGTGCCGGGCACGACACGTCTGTGTTACATCGCCACGCGATCAGGCCGGGATCAACTCATCAACGGCGACATTGAAGGCGTTGCAGTCGATTCAATTCTCAGCGATCGGCCGGCCATCAGTGCCGACGGCAAACGCATCGCCTACGCCACCCAACGAAAACGCGCCGACGGGACAACTTACGCGTGCATTATGGATGGCGGCGAAGGCGCGGCCTTTGAATCCATCGAGGCCGGCTCGCCGGTGCTCAGCCTCGACAGCCGGCGCATTGCCTACGCCGCGCGGCGAGGCGGCAAATCGTGGCTCGTCGTCGATGGCGCGGAATATGGGCCGTATGACAGTCTCGCCCAACCCGAGTTTTCCGGCGACAGCCGGCACGTCGCCTGCATCGCCGGGCGAGACAAGGCCGCCATGCTCGTCATCGATGGCGTTGTGGACGAGACCTATCGCGGAACGCTCGCCGGCGACCTGACGATTTCACCTGACAGCGCCCGTTTTGCCCATGTGATCATCGACGGCAAAAAACGCCGCGTCGTCCAGGGCCGGATTGCGGATTATTCCACCGACCCCACCCGCGCTGCGACGCGCCCGGCCCTCGATCGCGGGCCGCTCTTTGACACTGTTCTGGAAGGAAGCTTGCGCTGGTCGCCCGATTCATCGCGCCTCGCCTACATCGGCATCCGCGACAACCGGGCGTTTCTCGTCGATACCGGCAAGGAATCCGATCTGGGCGATCCGCTGGACACCCGGCCAGTCTTTTCGCCCGATGGCAGACACCTGGCAGTCATTGTCCGCCACGAAAAAACGCAGCAGATCTGGCTTGATGGAAAGACCGCCGGATCCTGGAACACCGTCCTGGCCGCGGACGAGCTCTCCTTCGCCGGAAATCAACTCAACTTCATGGCCGTCGAAGACTTCAACCTCGTGAGGGTGGCGGTGGAAGTGGGCAGTAAGCAGTAAGCAGTCGGCAGAGTGGGCGGGAGGAAGTGGGTAAAGAAATCCCGATCCGTTTTGTTACTTGCAACCTGCGACCCGCAACTTCCTCTGGCAACTCGCAACTACTTCCAATTACTTCCTTACCTTGGTTCCCGCCGCCTTCGCCAGCAATTCGGCCATGTCCGTCTTTTCCCACGAGAACGATCCATCCTTGCCGGGCTCGCGGCCGAAATGGCCGTGGCGGGCGGTTTCCTGATAGATCGGCTTCAGCAGATCGAGATGCCGGATGATGCCCCGCGGCGTCAGGGGGAAGTGTTCGACGATCAATTCCGCGATTTTGTCTTCAGGAATCGTGCTTGTGCCCTCGGTGCTGACGGTCACGCTCACCGGCCGGGCAACGCCGATTGCGTATGCAAGCTGCACTTCGGCCGCTTCGGCGATTCCCGCCGCCACGATGTTCTTTGCGATGTAGCGCGCCATGTAGCATGCCGAGCGATCCACCTTCGACGGATCCTTGCCGCTGAAGGCCCCGCCGCCGTGCGCACCGCGGCCGCCGTAGGTATCCACGATGATTTTGCGCCCGGTCAGACCCGTATCGCCGTGCGGCCCGCCGACCAGAAATCGCCCGGTTGGGTTGATGTGGAAAATGATGTCGCCCTTGAGGTAGTTGGCCGGGATCACCGGCTTGATGACCTGTTCGATGATCTGCTGCTTCGCCTGCTCGGAGAAAATGCCGTTTTTGTCGAGCACCGACGCATCGTGCTGCGTCGAAACCACCACCGTATGGACCCGCACCGGCTTTTCGTTCTTATATTCGACGGTTACCTGGCTCTTGCCGTCGGGCCGAAGCCACGCCAGCGTCCCATTTTGCCGAAGCTCGGCCAGCCGTTCGACGATGC
>JBBQCK010000126.1:0-7204 GCA_038318605.1 Tepidisphaerales bacterium
ACCTTTGTGCGGGCTCGCACGACTACACGCGAGCCGACATGCAATTGATGGTCGCCAGCGTTGAGGTCGAGCCCTGGTCGTGGGTCTGCGCGCGGGCATTTGTCGGACCTGGTGTGACTGTGCGGCGCGGCGCGATCGTCGGCGCGGCGGCGGTGGTCAGCCGTGATGTGGAACCCTGGACGATCGTGGCCGGCAATCCCGCGAAAAAGGTGAAGGATCGCCCGGCGCTGAAGGAAGCCGGCGGCCAATAACGCGCCGATGACTGGTTCACGCTGCGCGAGCGTCGTCATATTCCGCAGTGACGGCACAGATATCCGGGGGATATCGCGCAAATGCCATCGGTTCGCCTTGACAGAATCGCCTTCGAATAGATCGGGGCTATGTTTCGGGTGGGCTGACTTTCCATCGTCGTTGGCGCGCCGGCGCGTTTATACAGCGGCGTCAATGGTGCATTTTACTGGAGTGCGGACATGAGCAAACGCTTGTCGAGGATCGGGCGGTCTCTTGCAGAGTTAGCGCGCGATGAGCGCGCCGGCGAAACAATCGAGTACGCAGTCATGCTGGGATTGCTGGTTGTTGGATCGCTGCTGGTGATGTCCAGCGTCGGCCAAACTATCGCGGGTCGCTGGCGGCGCGTCGTCGATCTGTTGTGATGGCCGCTCAGGTTCTGATGCGGTCCAGCATCCAGACTGCCAGCGGGCCAAAGATGAAGATCGGCAGCCAAGCCATCAGCGCCGGCCAGGCGTCGTCCCACGTGTGGCCGGCGGGGATTTGCGCCGCAAGCTGATTGCAGACAAAGACAGACGCCATGCAAACGCCGCAGAGCACCAGGCATTTGCCGGCGGCCGCCTTAAGCTGCTGCGGCTCGCGAGTCATGACGGTGGCAATCGCCAGAAGCAGCATGATGACATTCACCAGCGGCTGGGTGAAGCGCGTGTGCTTCGTGCGCACCAGATCGAGCCGGCCATAGGACGTCTGGCTGGCCAGCAGTTCGTTGATGCGCTGCGTGCTGAGCATCTCGACAAATTCGCCACTTCGATAGAGCTGAATCTTCTCGGGGGAAATATCTGACACATACATACTGGCAGGCAGGTGCAGGTTGGCGCCAGTGGGGCTGGCGATCAGCTTTTCGCCGTCGATAAGGGTCCATTGGCCGCGTGTGGGATTGGACGGATCGGCGTGCCACTCGGCGCGATCGGCGATGGTCAGTGAGGTCGGCGTTTTTCCGCCCCACTGAATGATGCTGACGCCCTTTTGCGTGGGGGGATCCTGTGCCGGAAAAAATCGCCCGGCGACGAGCAACGCTCCATTTTCGTCCTGCATCGCGCGAATAGGAAATGAATTCTTCTCGGCGTCGCGCACTTCGTCGTGCTTGCGGATCAACTTGGGAATCATTCGCGGAATGACCAGTTCCTGATCGGCCACCAGAAGTACGTTCAGCACGAGCGCGACGAGAATCATCGGCGCTGCCAGCCGCAGCAGCGGTACGCCGGCGGCCATCGCGGCAGTCAATTCGTTATTGCGGCTCAGGCGCATCAACGTGAACGCGACGGCGACGACGGGGATGATGGCCGATAGGTGAACGAAGTAGAGAAAAATCTGATAGAAGTAGTAGTCGGCGGCGTTTTTCGCGACATCAACAAGCACATCGAGGCCGCGGCTGGTCTGTGGACCTTTTTGGACGAGTTCGTCGAAATTGAAGACCATGTCGAGGACGACATACAGCCCCACCAGCGCCGCGAAGCTGATCGCGTAGTTCTTTAGAAATGCCCGGACGATGTAGCGGTCGAGTATGCGCACGAGTTTCAATCTATTTGGCGACGCGCCCCATGGCGCGGCAGGAAAGCGGGGAAATACAGCATCAGGTGGCCTGCGCCCGAATCGTCATGTCGAAATTTTTAACCATCGACGTATACATCGTATACACCACGACTGCGTAAACACCCGCCATCGCCCACGCGGCAATGAGAACCAGCAGATGATTGGAGAACGCCGCGCCGAAATCCGAATGTACCCCCCCGAACATTGACGGCGCGTAATTCGCGCCGTCGATAAGAATGCCGGCCAGGGAAAAGGGGCTGAGCGCCGAAACCACAAGCCCGCCTCCCTCGAGATTGGACCCCGCGGATTTCATTCCGCAGAACCCCAAGCCGCCGGCCAGGGCGGCCATGATGCCGACGCTGGCGATAACCGCCATCACCGTCGTGCGGCATTGCAGGGACATTTTCATTCCGAGAATCGCCGCGATGGCGCACATGACGATCAGCATTGGCGGCAATGCGATCAACGCATAGGGAAAGACAGTCCAGGTAAAAACGGCCGGCGGGTCGGTCTGGAAGCGAAACAGGTCATAGACCAAAAACAGCAGGAGACTTGCAAGCGGCACCGCCAGAAGCGGCAGCGCGAAGCTCACAAGCCCACGGAGTTTGCCCCAGATGTAATAGCGGCTGGTGATCGGTGTGCTGATGATCAAATCGAGCGAACCATCCTCTTTTTCCCGCGTGACGGTCGAGGCTGCGGACTGCGTGACGACCAGCAGGATCATCGCGACTTCGATCCAGACGGCGCCGAGCAAAAACTGGCGGGTCTGGGCGAGGCTCACGCGCGCCGTGGGATGCAGAATCTTGATTGAGCGCGCGCGGCCGGGCTGGCCGGGCTTTTCGTTGACTTCGAGAATCATGCCTGGCGTGAGCGCCGTGGTGGGAATATTTGTCTCATCCATCTGTATGGACGTCTGGTCAGCAGCGAAAAATGAAAGGCGGATTTTGCGGATTTCGCTGTGATCGAGAATGGTCAGTTCGCTTTTGGCCGCGTCGTAGCCGGCATCGGCGATGACGACATCGGGCGGCTGGCGTTGGGCGTGCAGTACAAGCAGCACAATTGCCGCGCCAACGCCAAGTGTGGTGAACCCGTAGCGCATTACATAAGCCCGGGCGGCCGACGCCCGCGTGCGGGCCTCACGCCAGGCGATTGGGTTTGCCCATACATAGCGAAGGCGGCGGGTGCGATTTCCCGAGGAGATGTGCAGCTTCTTAAGTATCCAGCCGCGCATGGTGTTGGTCGATTGCGCCAAAAGCCGCAGCAATAGGATCGACGGCAATATCAGTATGACGCTCATCAGGGTCATGCTGGTGATGAAGAACCACTCGGGCCGGGCAAAGTACCACTGCACGAGGGCTGAATGGCCGGCGATGGAAGTCTGGCCCATTTCGGGTGGCAGGTATTTGCCGTCATTGAAGATGACCCGCATCGCCAGAAATGGATTGACGCCGGCCAGAAGACTGCTGTGGGTGCCGGGACGGGCGCCTTCGATTCGCGCGAAGCCGAACTGTTCGAGGACAAGCGGAATCGCCAGCGCCAAGAGAATGCAGAGATAAAACGTGAAAATCGTGCGGCGCGTGCCGACCTTGAAGACGGCGATCGCCATCGCCATGGAACCCGTCAGCAGGGCGGTGACCGCCGCGATGAGAAATGCCTGCACGATGCTGCGGATTGCGACGCCGCCGAACACCTGCGTGATGGCGAAAATCGGCATGCCACTGATGAGCAGCGCCACGACAAAGAAGACGCGGCTCAACAGTGAGCCGAGTACGATTTGTCCATTGGTTAGAGGGGTGGAAAGTAATATGTCATATGTCTGCGAATCTTTTTCCTGCGTGATGGCGCCGGCGGTGAAGATCGGGGCGAGCAGTGCAACGAGCGCAAGCTGTACGTGGCTCATCCACCAGAATATTTCGCCGCTGCGCCGGGTGAGCGCGGCAAGGCTGGCGCTGTCGAGCGAGGTCGATTGCACCAGCATCATCAGCACCAGCAGCACCAGCGCACCGAGGTATGCGCAGCGGATGAACAGGTCGCGCCGCCTGCGCCCGCCTGTTTCGATGACGCGCAGCAGAATCGGGTTTCCCGGTACGAGGCGGTAGAGATATTGGACAATGATGGAAAACATTGGCTATGCCGGCCGATGAGTGGACGGTTTGCGGAGTCGGGTTGCGTTTTTCGAGTCGAGAATCACTGCACGAGCCCCTTGGTTAAACGCATAAACGCTGTTTCGAGGTTTACCTCTTCCTCCTTGAGCATGGTCAGCTTGTAGCCGGCCTGCACGAGTCTTTGCGGGACGAAACTGTAATCGCTGACATCCTGCCGCAGCGAAAGCTCCAGCACGCCGTTGGTTGTGGAGATATTTTCGATCTGGTCATCCTGTGCCAGCAGAGCTGCCGCCTGTTCCTGCGCGGTGGCGACGGTGACATGGAGAATTGTTCCGGCGCGGGCCCGGCGGAGGATGTCGCTGACCGGGCCGGAATAAAGCAGCTCACCCTGTTCGATGATGCCAACTTTGTTGCACAGGTCCGCCAGCTCGGGAAGGATGTGTGAGCTGATTAGAATCGTCTTGCCCATGCGGCGAAGTTCCTTCAGCAGTTCGCGCATTTCGATGCGGGCGCGGGGGTCGAGATTGCCGGCCGGTTCGTCGAGCAGAAGCACTTTGGGGTTGTGCAGGAGCACGCGCGCGATGCTGAGTCGCTGTTTCATGCCGCGGCTGAGCCCATCGACCAGGGCGTCGCGCTTGTAGCCCAGGTCGGTCAGTTCGAGCACGTCGTTGACGACCTTCGTTCGGGCGCTGCCGTTGATGTTGTAGGAGGCGGCAAAAAACTCTAGATACTCCTGCACCGCCATGTCTTCGTAGGCGCCGAAGTAGTCCGGCACATAGCCGATCAACGGGCGGATCAGGCGCGACTGATATCCAATCACCAGGTCGCACACGCGGGCTTCCCCCCAGGTTGGTTGCAGCAGGGTGGCGAGGATTTTAATCGTGGTGCTTTTGCCAGCACCGTTCGGGCCGATGTAGCCGTAGCAATCGCCTTCCTCGATTTCGAGATTAAGGTTCGACAGCGCGACAAGTGTGCCGTAGCGCTTAGTGAGATTGACCGTCTTGATGACCGCCGCCATGAAAATCGAACCTCTCTGAGTCAGGGGTTTGCGGATTTGGTGGCTGTCGGGGTCGCCGTCGTGGTTGTGGCCGGCGGCGGCAGCGGCTTACGCTTCAAAACAGTTCGATCGAGCGGGATCACCATTTGGTAATACGACACGCCGCCGCCTTCGATCCCGTCGCCGTTGACCTGCAGCGGAAGAGGGATCGGCGTTGTCCCGGCCACGCGGGCTAGGATAAGCAGTTGGCCGCCACTGACCACTGGCGATACATCAAATCGGCGTCCGGCCGGGCGGGCGGGCACGGTGCGGAAGCCCTGCGAATCGTCGAGACGCTGTGCGCGTTGCGGGGGGATTCGGCCATATAGGGACATCAAAAGCGCATCCTGATCGAGATCCGCGCGGGCGTCGTCGCCTGCTGCAAGGTTTTTATACCACGCAAGTTCCTGGATCGCATTTGCCTGATTCTCGCGAATGAACCCG
Organism: Tepidisphaerales bacterium; assembly: GCA_038318605.1. GTDB lineage: Bacteria > Planctomycetota > Phycisphaerae > Tepidisphaerales > Tepidisphaeraceae > JBBQCK01. The sequence goes on from JBBQCK010000126.1 coordinate 5,407, forward strand.
ATTCGCCTTCCATGGGAAATCTTGCGCTGCGACTCGGTGGCGCCATCGACGCGCAATAGATCGATCGCGGTGCTGTAGGCGAAGCCGATGTCAAGTTCCGCGCCGTTTTCCCACGCGGGATCTTCGGGATCTCCGGGAAGAATCAAAACGCGATCCTGATCGAACAGCCGATCTCCGGCATCGTCGAGCACGATCTCGTGGTAAATCGCCCACGCCTTCTCAAATTTGTGGCCGGTATGGTTGATCAAAGTGCCGGTCGGCGCGCCCATCAGGTTCAGGCGCGCCTCGCCGTCGATCCTTTCGCCATTGTCGCCGACCCATATCGCCTCGAACTTTTTCAGGGTGCTGCGATAGGGCACATCCAGCGCGACAGTGCGCTGCGCCTCAGCGTCGCGCAGCGTTCGTGGCACGGGCACGCGGTATTCGATGTTGCTTAGGAACGTAGCATCCTCGTCGCGCTGCGCGCTGAGTGGATAGGAGGAGATGTAGCTTGTGCGCTGCGGATCGGCACGTGCAAGCTCGATGCGCTGCGATCCGTCGCGCGGAACGAACAGGCCAAAATCGCTCCGCACGACTGCGGGTTCGCCCGGCGACAGCCGGACGAAAGAAACGTGCTGAAGCGTCGGCCTGCCGCCAAAAACCAGCCGTACCACCACCGCAGTAAGCGCGACAGCGACGATGGCGACGCCGCCGTAGACGATCCAGTTCCAATGTGCCAGCTTCCAACGCGCCAGCGCAAAATAAGCGCCCGGCCCGGCAACCAGCCAGTAAACGACAAAGAACATCAGCGAAAGCCCGACCAGCGCGGCGCCGCGGGTGGGGAGTTCCATCGCTTTGGGCAGTCCTGCGCTGACATCGATGTTTTGCTGTGACGGAACAAAAGATGAAGGCTTCTGAAATGCGTTGCGCGGCGCGCTTTGTGCTGAATGGCGGAGGTCGAGCACTTTGTCCCAGACGGATTCCCAGCCAAGCTCAAAGTATGGGGCGTCGGAGGCAAACGAACCGCTGCCAAAATCCTGCGCCACCCAGGTGATCGAGCCTGTGCCAACGGTGCGGCGCGCCAGATATGGATGGGTGCGACGTGTGTCGGTGAAATATTCAACGACTGCGTCCGGGCGCGCGACCGACGGGATCAAAGGCAGGCGTCGATCATCGAGCGAGCCCCAGGGCTCGGTGGGCGGGCCAGCGCCGTTGGTCGCGCGATGAAACCTGTATTCGCCCGACTTCAACAGCGAATCAAGATCGCGCATTTCCTTGAGTGCGTGCAGGCCGAGGTCGGCATTGACCAGTGGGCTGCTTTCGGCGGCCGCATCCATCTTCACCGGTAGAATGTCGCCGAAGACACCGTTGATCTGGCGGCATTTTTCCCGGTCCTGAAGAATGACCAGCCGGCCGCCCTGGCGCAGCCATTCGAGCAGGGCGTTTAGCGCCGCGGGGGAAAGTTGGGTCGGATCTTCGTTGCGCCACACCACGGTGTCCACCGCTTCATATGCGATGGATGAATCGGGCATGTCGCCCACGCGAACGCGCGCAACTTCGATGTCTTCATTTGTGCCGGTTGCGTTGCGATAGAGGTAGAGTTTATCGGCGGCGGTGCCGTTCTGGACTACGACAATCAGGCGGGAGCCGCTGTTGTTGGATCCCTGCGCATCGACTTCACGTGGTGTGATTCCAGCTACCGAGAGCTGCGCGATGCGCGAGCCGCTTCGCGTTGCGACAAAGACTTTTAGCTGGCGGGAAAGGTCGGTCGAGCCTGCCGATGTGCCCAGGCCTTTCGGCGACGGTACGAAATAGGTCC
>JBBQCK010000127.1:0-7199 GCA_038318605.1 Tepidisphaerales bacterium
CTCAATCGCATATCGCCGCGCCGATGTGGTGGTGTGCGTGCCCTTCTGGTGATAACCGCTGATGGCCCCGGTGCGAAGGTTCAACCCCGGCTGCACCGCGTTGAGCAGCGTGCTCTTTCCGACGCCGCTGTGGCCGGCCACGACCGTTGTCCGCCCAACGAGGCGCTGCCGCATTTCATCCAGTCCGCGACGCGATTCAGCGCTTGCTTCAATGACGCCGATGCCAAGGCCCGCATAGTACGCAAGTGTTTCCGATGCCTCGGCGCAGGTGCTTGCGGCGGCGGCATCACGGCCCGCCAGATCGAGCTTATTGAGGCAGATCAGCGGAATCATGCCGCCCGCCTGCGCGGCGATCAGCATGCGATCAATCAGCGCCCATCGCGGCGCGGGCTCTAGAGCGGCCGCGACGATGAGCATCTGGTCTGCATTGGCAACAATAGGATGCTGCTGAATCGCCTTGAAACTATCAGATCGCGTCAGCACCGTTCGTCGAGGCTCGATCTGCTCCACAATCGCCTCGCGCCGACCTGCCTCATCAAGCGAACCGGTCTCACGGAAGCGCACCCGATCGCCCACGATCGTGGCCGTTGCCTCCAGCTTCGCCATGGTGCCGCGTATAACGCAGAGGCGCACCAGACCGTCGTCCTCTCCCTCGACGTCGCAGAAAAGTGAATAGACCTGGATCACCCTTCCCATCGGCAGCGTCGAAAGATCCGCATCGCTCCCTTCGGCGTCAGAGGTCCGCTGCAGTGCGGTCTGTCGCATTTTTCGGCGATGCATCGAAGCTTCGCGGCCGCCAAACCGCTCGCGCTGCTCGACGCGATCCTCGTCCAGAGCGCCGCCGAGCAACCGATCGGTCAAATCCTTTTCGCGGGGATGCTTCTTGCGGCCTCTCATGTGTCAACCGCTCAACATCGTCGCTGGATAAACATATTGTGCAATGAGAGAAGATTCCGTAGATTGCATTCCGGCCCCGTCAGGAGGACCGTTTATAGGAGGCATCTTATGGCGAGGCTGAGCTGGGACAAGGATTCCATTCTGAAAATGCTCCGGCAGCTTCACCGGACAAACAAGGACTTGTCCTACACCCATCTCGCAAGATCTATGCAGCCGCTGGTATCCGCCGCGGCTTATCACTTCGGATCCTACCGCAACGCGATAGCAGAAGCCGGCATCGATTATGCAAATGTAACGCAGCGGCCGCGATGGACCAAACCGCTCATCATCCGCACCATAAAGGACGCGCGGCGAAAGAAACGCGATCTCCATTGGGCGGCGGCCACGGCGCGCCGCGATGAACTATCCAAAGCCGCCTTCGCTTCTCTCCAGCCGCGGCTGTTCGGAAGTTGGGATCGCGCGCTGCACGCGGCCGGTTTGGACGCCGACGAAATCAGTCGATATCGCAAGTGGGATCGCAACAGCATCGTCTTCGAGCTGAAGCATCGCGGCCAGGACGACCAGCCACTCAACAGCGGCGCGGTGCAGCGCGATGATCCCGGCCTTCACGCGGCCGCGGTGCGCCACTTCGGCAACTACGACGACGCCCTGCGTAATGCGAAACTTGATCCAACACTGGTGCGAAGACGGCGGCGCTGGACACGGGAATCGGCATTGGCCGAGCTTCGTGCATTCGAGCGCCGCCACAAGGTACTTTCAGATTCCGCAATCCGCCGGGAAGATCCGGCGCTCTACGGTGCCACGCTCCGCATGTTCAAGGGTGTGAATGCGGCGAAAAAGATTCTCGCCAAACCCCGTTCCGGCCACTAAATGCATCTCGAACGTCCGCCGGCTGCTTTTCTGATCCGCGGCGATTTTTCTCAGTCTCGATATCCGCCCGGATGTTTTTGAAACCAGTTCCACGCCGACTGAATAATCGATTCGGGATCCTTGTACTTCGCCTCCCAACCAAGAACCGCTTTCGCAAGCGATGGATCGGCATATAGCGCCACCGCGTCACCGGCGCGGCGAGCGCCGTATTCGACAGGCACTTTTTTCCCCGTCACCTTCTCCGCGGTCGCGATGATTTCCTTCACCGAAAATCCCCGCCCGGTTCCAAGATTCAACCGAATCGCCTGGCCCGGCGCAAGCTTTTCCATCGCCAGAATGTGCGCATCGGAAAGATCATCCACATGGATGTAATCGCGCACGTTGGTGCCATCGGGCGTTGGATAGTCCGTGCCAAAAACAGTGAGCTTCGGCTGAATGCCCATGATCGCCTGCAGAATCACGGGTATCAGGTGCGTTTCAGGGTCATGGTCTTCGCCGATTTCACCATCCATCGCGCAGCCACTGGCGTTGAAATAGCGCAGGGCCGCAAATGAAAATTCGGGCTTGGCCGCGAGATGGTCGGTCAGGATCTCCTCAACCATCAACTTGCTTCTACCATAAGGGCTAACGGGCTTTTTCTTCTCCTCCTCGGTGATCGGCACACTGTCCGGCGTGCCATAGGTCGCGCAGGTGCTGGAAAACACAAAGCGATTCACGCCCGCATCTTCCATCGCCTGCAACACGCTGATCGTCGTGGCGACATTGTTCTGATAGTACATCAGTGGCTTGTGGACGCTCTCGCCGACATACGCATACGCCGCAAAGTGCATGACTGTATCGATGCGATGATCGCGCAACGTCCGCCCCAGCGTGGTGCGATCGTTCAAATCGGCGATGATGGCCGGGGCCTTGAGAATGTCGGCCACCTCACGATGCCCGCGAACGGCGTTGTCGTAGATAACCGGGTTATGCCCCGCGGCCTTGAGCCTTTTGACGCAATGCGATCCGATATATCCGGCCCCGCCGGCGACGAGAACATTCATGCCTGCTCCACGCGATGGTTACCAGTAACGCAAACCCCGCCGGGTTCGCTTCGCTGGCGAAATATAGTGCCCCGCCGTGAAATTGTCAGTGCTGGCGACGATCGCTTGGCCAATTGAAAATCTGCGAACGTTCTTTCGACCGGCGATTTACTCCTTTTCGCTTGGTGCCGTCGTCGGTGTCGGCGCCTTCCTCGGCACCCGGTCGCTGCGTAGTACTACGCAGATGTCACCGTCCATGTGGATTCCCGGCACGTTGTCTGGATCGATTCGCAGAGGCAGGTCGCACCGACGCTTCTGGTTCTCATATCTTCCACAGAATTCCCCCCGACCATCGATTGTCGGACCAGCGTGATTATACGACCTGCCCTGACACGCAATTCCAGCATCGCCCGCACGGTTTGCCCACCCCGCCACCACGTCATAACCGGCCGGTTCCTTAAGGCTTTGCACGCTTCCGCCGACGAACATTAAGAGATTCCATGCCTATTCTGGTACAGGTCGATGAATTGCAGCCGGGCATGCGCCTATCGGAGGCGTTTGTCTGGAAGGGTCGCATCATGCTTCCCGGCGCCAAAGAGATAACCAACGATGACGTGGATATCCTCCGCCGCAAATATCCCGGCATCAGCCTGCAGATCGGCGATCCGGTTCTCGATTCGATGATCGACTTTGAGGACGACTCGCACGAGCGCGAGGTCGCGCAAACGGCCGCCCGGAAAATTGCCGGCTGCATGTCGTCCGTCAACGAGCGCTTTGCCTCGCGCGCCGACATCGGCGCGCTCAACTTCGATACCGTCCGCCGCGCCGCCGGCGATGTAATCGACTATCTCAAGGACAACCCCGTCTCGGCCGCCCTGCTGAGCCGCAGCATGGAGCCGGGAAATTATCTTTCCGATCATTCCGGCAACGTGTTTTACCTTTCCATGGTGCTCGGCTCCGCCGTCCGCGATTATGTCATGCGCGAGCGCATGCGTCAGACCGCCGCCTCGGATCTTTCGCCACGCGTGGCGATGAATCTTCTGCCGCTCGGACTTGGCTCAATGTTCATGGATCTGGGGATGTATCCCCTGCAACATCTGGTTACACAGGCCGAGCCGCTCACCCCCGCCGACCGCGATGCGATCAACAACCATCCGATCACCGGCGCCGATATGCTTCCCGATATGCTTCCGCCTGGCGTGAAGATGATCGTGCGGGCGCACCATGAAAATTACGACGGAAGCGGATATCCAAATCGGCTGGCCGGCCCGTCGCTTCATATTTTCACGCGCATCGTACGCCTGTGCGATGCGTACGACGCGGCGACAAGCACCCATGTCTTCAAACAGGCGAAAAGCCCGGCGCGGGCGATGTGGGAAATATCGGCCGGTCCTTATCGTCGCTTTTTCGATCCGGTGCTGGCGAAAATGTTCATGTCGCTGATTCAACCCTTTGCGGTCGGCGCGAAGATCAAATTATCCGATGGCCGATATGGCGTGGTTTGCCGGTACAACCGCAGAAACCCGTTTGCGCCAACGCTCATCGTGGCGTTCGACGAAACCGGGGCCCGCGTGCCGAACGAAGCATTGGGCAAGCCGATGCAGCCCGGCGTCGATGGCGCTCCGCGCCTGGCGATGTATGCGGACGAAGACCTGAGCTTTATCTACGACATCGAGCAGCCCGAGGCACAGGCCATGGAGCCCGCTTGCGCTGAATCGGCCTTTGAAATGGCGTTTCCATGAGCCACACCCTTCGGCGCAGCTTCGCTCAAAACATCCGGAGCTGGTCGCGCTCGAAGCTGAACTTCGATTGTGGCTGGTCGATCGGCACCTTGTAATTTCCGCTCCAGCACGCCGTGCAATACTGGTTTGGCTCGTGCATGCAGCACGCCAGCATCCCTTCCAGCGACAGATACGCCAGACTGTCAACTTCAAGGAAATCCGCAATTTCCTGAACCGTGCGGTTGTGGGCAATCAATTCGCCGCTGGTCGGAAAATCAATGCCATAAAAACATGGATGGCGAATCGGCGGGCAACTGACGCGCAAATGGATTTCCTTCGCCCCAGCCCGGCGGATGGCACGCATTTTTGATCGCGTCGTCGTGCCGCGCACCACGCTGTCCTCCACGATCACGATTCGCTTGTCGTGCACCACGTCCGGAATGATGTTCAGCTTCATCGCCACGGCACGATCGCGCTGCACCTGGCTCGGCAGAATAAACGTTCGGCCGACAAAGCGATTCGGCACGATCCCCTCTTCAAACGTAATCCCCGACTCACGCGCAAATCCCAGCGCCGCGCTGCGTCCACTGTCGGGCATGGGCATGATGAAATCCGCCTCGACCGGAGCCTCGCGCGCCAGTTGACGCCCAAGCGCCTCGCGGACGGTGTGTACGGTCTGCCCAAAAATCTTGCTCGCGGGGTTCGAGAAATAAACGTGCTCGAAAACGCAATGCGCCCGCTCATCCGCCGGCTTGTCGAACCGCCGAGAATGCAGACCGTTGTCGTCGATGCGCAAAAGCTCGCCCGGCTCGATCTCTCGTACATATTCCGCACCAAGCGCGTCAAATGCACACGACTCCGATGCAACGCACCACTGGCCAGCCTCTGTTTTCCCCAGCACCAATGGCCGAATCCCCCACGGATCGCGGGCGGCCTCAATCCGGTCTGGAAACAGAAACACCAGACTGTACGCCCCCTGCAGATGCCGCAGCACATGCACCAGCGGATCCGCCTTGTCAACGTGCGTCGGCTTGGCCAGCAGATGCACGATGATTTCCGTATCGGTCGTAGACTGAAAAATATGCCCGTGCCGCTCGTATTCCTCACGCAGCAGGGTCGCGTTGATAAGGTTTCCGTTGTGCGCCACCGCCACCGGCCCCATCAGATACTGCCGCAGTAATGGTTGAGCATTACAGATGCGGCTGCCGCCAGTGGTCGAATACCGTACATGGCCGATCGCGGCATTACCCGCCAGTTCTTCGCGCAACATGCGCGGTGTAAAGCATTGGCTTACCAGCCCCATATCCACATGGCCGTTGAGTTGCGTGCCATCCGAAACTGCGATTCCCGCCGATTCCTGCCCGCGATGCTGCTGTGCGAAAAGCCCTTGGTAGGTGATCTGCGCAGCTTCAGGCGTGCCCCAGATGCCAAAGACGCCGCACTTTTCCTTTTTTTCGTATTCGTCGAGCAGCAAATGTTCAACATCCGCTTCCGGTAGAAGCCCGGGCGGATTTTCGGCGATGACGTTGAGCCGATGCGGCCGCGAACCGGCCGAACCATGAGCGGAATCGTTCGACAACTGCGCGTCGTGCAAGACCATCTCCCGGGGGCTGGCCCCTAAAGGCCGCACGATACGCTTGCCCCGCGAGACGGTCAAACCAGCGATCGATTAATGCGACAATTCGCGTTCCTGGCAGCCCCGGCACTACGCCGCCGGAGGCAAGGCGGCCGGCTGCGGCTGCTTCTTGACGCCTTTGCCGCGTCGTAGCAATTTCACGATCACCCACGCCACCAGCACCCACGGCCCGATAAACAGCAACCCGACGATGATCAAATTCAACGTCCACAGCAGAGCCCTGGCCGCAGTCTGCAATCCCGCTTTGGCCGAAACCGCCAGACCCTTGTTGTCGGGAACCACGGGCTCAGGCGTGGTCAATGTCAAGACAAACTGAGCCCGCGACAGCCGGCCTTCGGGGACATCCGGCGACTTGGCCGATGTGTTCACGCGAACCGTCCCAAGCGACCGCAGCTTTTCGCGCATCGCGCCGGCTTTCGCCAACGGCAAATCGAGTGCGACCGAACCTTTTTCAATGCCGCTGGCGTCGCTGGAGACTTCCGGGTTCGCCGACCGGCCGCCCAATGCACCGGCCGCCTCTATCGCAGCCGACAGCGCATCCTGCACGTTTCGCACTTCAACATTCAGCGTCGATCGCTCACGCGGCGGAATGCTGTCCGCGTTCACCAGCAACAGGCCCACATGCACCTTGCTGTCGCTTGTGTTACTCGATTCCGGCAGCCGCGTGACGCGCCGGCTCGGCAGATCGCCAAGCTCGGCCAACGCCGTGCGCACCATCACCATGTCGCCGCTCGCCAGCACAAACTCAAGCTCGCCGCGAAAGCCGCCGTCACGCTGTTTGGTCAGCTCGCTCTTGATGACCCGCCCGCGATCCGCAAGGTGCTTGATCGTCTCATACGCCGACGCCACATCCCCAACCGCCGCCGTCATCACTTCCTGCTGTCGCGCCTCAACGCGCGCTTCATCACTCAGCGTCACAATATATCGCACCTTCGAATCAACGGTGTTCTCCGCATCCGCCGAGCGCTCCACGTTCCGCGACAACGCCTCCCCCAGCCTCTTCAGTACGTCATCAACAGCACCCGTTTCGGCCGACCGCACTTCAAAATCAAT
>JBBQCK010000128.1:0-7178 GCA_038318605.1 Tepidisphaerales bacterium
CGCGCCATCGTAATGACCGGACTGGCTGCCCGCCGCGGAAAAGAGATGCCCGGAATAGTCAAAGGACAACCAACCATCAACGCGATCTGGATTATACCCACCTGATGATTGCTTCAATTTCAAGTGTGCGCGTGGCGAGACCGCCACATTTTCGAATGCCAGTTCCTCCGGCAGCACCAAGTTCGGGCGTCGCGGCAAGGAGACAAGCTCCTTGACCAGTTCGTCCCCCGATTCCAGCGGTATGCGCATACCTTCCCTGGACCTGAGCAGCCTAACCCAGTCCGAGACGCCCTTGCCGTTGAGCCGGGCAATGGTGGAATCTGCAATCAGGATGCCGCCGTCCATGATGAGAATGGGGTCGTCGAAATTCATGTCCTGCCGTACGCCGTCCACCACTCGAAACAGGTTGCCCGTCAAAACGTAATTGCGCTTGCCGGCGCTCAGGTCAACCGCGATGCCCAACTCCCATGCGGGGCCGCCATCCCAGGTCAATGGAAACAGTTCCTTTGACTTGCGATCCATTCTGAAAAACAGCCGCCCCGTCGCTGAGAGCAATGGAAAGATCGCTTCATGGATCGCGTCCTCCAGCGAAAAACGCGAGGGAACCGTGGCGTTGGAGTAGTAGCCCGAAAAATATCCACCGTCCGCGCGCGTTCCCGCGATCATCGCCAGGGCATTGCGGTCGGCGGCTTCCTGCAAGGTCGATATCTGGCTGCGCATCAACTCCAGCGACCGTATCTTGCCACTGCGCGCGTTCTGGTCGCGGACCTTCAGTTCCATTGTTAATCCGCGATCCTCCATCGCAGATTCCAGGTCCACGACATACAAAATCTCGCGATTGGGCGGCCACACCGCCGGTTGTTCCAGGTCGTCTCTAAACGCGTGACTGAGTCGCTTGAGCGCGGTTTTCCATTCGGGCGTGCGCGACTCCGCACGGAGTTTCTTCTGCTGGCTCGGTGGGCTGGCCAGTGTGGCGGAAATATGCTTCGGCTCATTGATCGAGCGCCATGGGCTCTTTGAAACTCTTCCGAACACTTCATCGCTCGCTTCGGTGTCCTCAAATTCCGCATTTGCGAGCGATGCCCCCTCGTCGATCTCCCAATTCGTGATCTGGCCGCTCATTTCCGCCTGAACCAACGCCGCGTAGACGTGGTCACACGGCTGCAGCGGACGCGCGCATGAACACGAATAGAACACGCGTTTCGGGCTGTCGCGCACGATATGTACGGAGAACGAGCCTTCATTTCGCACACTGGCGAACAGCTCGCTTGCGGTTGCGCTTTCGATCTTTACCGCGCGTCGCACGACGAGCACACGACCCATGCCCAGCGACCGCGGCGAAAAACTCTGCTTCGCCCATTCCAGATTCTTCATATGCAATTCATCCGCAATGTTCTGTTCGAAGTTTCGGCGGCCCGCGCATCAATGCATTCGCGCAGGCGAATCGAAGAGCATACCGCATTCATTTTTGACGGCCAACATTTCGGGCGACATTGGGCAATTTTTTGCCGATTGCCCTCTGCCAACCGTGGATTCGGACATGACAACGCAACAATCATATTTCCCGCATCGCGGTTGACATTGCCATTACCGAGAACTTACGCTTCGCGGCTCGGCACAGCTCTTCCCAACAGCTACCGAAAGGAAACCACATGAGCAACGCTTCCTCCACTGCGCAAAAAGTCCGCTTCGGCGTCGTCGGCGTCGGCAACATGGGCGGCCATCACGTCAACTACATCAACACACTCGACCACGCGAACCTGACCGCCGTCACCGACATCAACCCGCAGAAAGTCCAGCGATTCAAGGACCGCGACGATGTCCGCAAGTTCGAGCGATACACCGAGATGCTCGACAGCGGCATCGTCGATGCCGTGCTCATCGCGACGCCACACTACTACCATACGGAGATCGCCCGCGCCGCCTTCGAGCGCGGCCTGCATGTGCTCTGTGAAAAGCCGCTCAGCGTTACCATCGGCGACGCCAAACGCCTCGTTGCCGACCATGAGGCGAAATATTCACATCTCAAGTTCGCGTTGATGTTTCAAACCCGAACCGTCTCGATCTACAACAAAATCCGCGACCTGATCCAGAGCGGCGAACTTGGAGAAATCTCGCGCATCTCGTGGATTGTCACCGACTGGTTTCGCACCTGGACCTATTATGCCTCCGGCGGATGGCGGGCCACCTGGGCGGGCGAAGGGGGCGGCGTGCTGCTGAATCAGTGCCCGCACAACCTCGATTTGATGTGGTGGCTCACAGGAATGATGCCCAATCGCGTTACTGCCGTCGCCTCGATCGGAAAAACCCATCCCATCGAAGTCGAGGATGAAGTCTCCGCGATCCTGCAATATCCCAACGGCGCCACCGGCCATTTCATCACCTCAACCGGCGAAGCCCCCGGCGCCAATCGCCTGGAAATCTGCGGCGATCGCGGCAAGATCGTCAGCGAAAAAGGAACGCTCACCTTTCACCGAACGCGACATTCCGTGCGCGAGGTGCTTCAAAAAAGTCCCGAATCGTTTCCAACCGTCGAAACGTGGGAATCGGAAATCCCATACAAGAAAACGCCGGAAGGCCATAAGGTCGTTACCGAAAACTTCGTCAAGGCGATCGTGCGCGACGAACCCCTCATCGCCCCCGGCCGCGAAGGCGTGTACGGCCTGGAACTCGGCAACGCCATGATCTACTCCGGCCTGACCGGCCGCAGCGTCGATCTCCCGCTGGATGAGTCCGCCTACGAGCAGTTCATCAAGGACAACATCGCCAAATATGGCGGCAAAAAAGCGCCGGCAGCAAGGTCCGAAGCTGTCGATGATGTGGCAACAAGTTTCCGAATGTAAGTTGCCGGCATGCTGGCTTCGCCGGACCGGCCCGCGCGGCAATCCTGTTTCGGGCACCTACTGTCCGGCTGGTTTTGTAGCCGGCTGCTTGGCTTCGAGAATTTGAGCAAGCACCAGATTCCAGGTCGGTTCGATCGAGTATTTTTTACGCAGTCTGGCCGCGATTTCGGCATATGCGGGATCGAAAGCCGACATGGCTTCCAGCAGCTTGATACTCCCGGCCGGATCCCACGGCTTGCCCGGCTTGTAAAACTCAAGTCCGGCCTGAGCCCGACGATGGTCGAGTTCGACTTCGCCGTTCACCCATTCGGCATGCACCTTTTCACCGCGGGCATACGGAAGGATGTAGTCCACGCTCTTGCGCAACGATGCTCCCGATTTTGCTTCGAACGAATAGAAATCCACGCCCTTCGCCCGCGCTCGCAACGCCAGTTCCGCCAACGGCAGTAGTCCTGCACAATGGTAACTCAGCGCATCGCGATGCTTTAGATCGAACGATGTGCCATCGGGATACAAACTGCGCTGCACATAGTCGGCGTACTGCTCCTTCGCCCAATCGACGAACGTCGGGCGATGGATTGCCCAGCCAATCGTCGCGACGATCTTGATCCGTTTCGTATGCCAGTTGCTGTCGATATTTTTTCCCTCGGCGGCCGTCGCCATATTCGCCCGCGCGAGGCAATCCAGCCATTTTTCGATGCTCGCACGTTTCTCAATAGAAAAGCCGTCACTCAATGCCTCGTACGATTCCCAGATGGGATCGAGCTTGTTCTCGTTGATCGGATTTCCCGTTGGATCATATGCTTCGGACCATTGTTCAATTATTTGCCGCGCTTTTACGGCATATTCGGGCTTGCCACTCGCCAGGTATGCCTGCGCAAGTGTGCGCAATCGATCCATTTCTTCCAGCGCTGCGACGTCCGCGACCCGGATCGGGTCGTTGTGCAGCAACCCCTCATAATGAATCACCTTCAGAGGATGGATTTCGCTGATCATCGCGCCATCCGCCTCATGAATGACACGATCAATCACGTCGCGCAGTGTCTCATCCGCGCGGGCGCGCTTCAGCCCCGTGACCGACCGTGGATCGGCCGGCCTAAGCACTTGCGCCCCGCCGGTCAGGGCTGTAGCGAACAACATCATCGCCATAACGCATCGCATCAGTTCCTCAACCATTGAACGTTTTAGAGCGCCTTCAAAACCGAGCGATCAAACGCGAACGCGCACTCGGCCGCGATATGCTCGAATGCTTCGATCTCCGCACGCGTAAAAATCAGTCCGCCTGCCTTGGCGCTGGCGGCCGCTGCCTGCGCTTCGAGTTGGCCCGGCAGCATTGCCGAATCGTTGCCGTGGCCAAGTATATCGTCGATCACCGCTTTGACGTTCTGGCTCTGCGTACGGTTGGCAGCGAAGGCCCCGCCGCTGATTGCATCCGGCCTCATCGCCTGAAAGAAAAAACAGCACGTTCCCTTTTCGCCGGCCGACACCTGGCTCCATCGGTTGCGCAGCGTCGGCAGTGATCCGCCAATATAGGCCGCGTACAACTCGTCGATCAGCGAAAGCCCGTACCCTTTGTGCGCTCCGAACGGCATCAGCGCCTTCACTCGGTTCGGATCGGTGGTCTCCTTTCCGCTTTCATCCACCGCGCAGCCGGCAGGAAGCTGCTTTCCTTCCCGTGCAAATTGCTGCACGCGACCCATTGCAACAGTGCTGGTCGCCCAGTCGATACATATTGGATAGCCGATTGCATCCTGCGTCGGAAAGCCCCACGAGTGCGGGTTGGTTCCAAGCGTCGGGAATTTTCCGCCAAACGGCACGACCTCCGCCAGCGCGGCCGTGCAGCAGGTATAGGAGATGTACCCCTTCCTTGCCGCGTCGATGACATAGCCACCGCCCCACAGGTAATGGAAAGCGTTGTCCACCGCGATCGTGCCGATGCCGTATTCATCCGCCAGTTCCATCGCACGATCCATCGCGTCAAAAGCCACCGCCTGGCCGAGCTTGCGATTGGCATTCCATCGCTCGACGGCCTTATAGCGTCCGGCCGGCTTGTCGATTGTCGCGTTGGGACGGCAGCCACCCGCCTTGCTGCCAAACAACTCATCCAGATGCAGCGCCTTGATGGCGTTGTGCGTCTTAATTCCATGCCACGCCGTCAGTTCACTGAATCGCGCGCCGGCGTCCGCCTCTTCGGCGCTGTAGCCACGATGGCGATAGGCCGACGCCACCAAGGCATTATGAACCGCCGCCGGCATTACAAACGTAGCGCTGTTCAGGCTTGAAACCGATTGATATTTGTCGCTCATGGGTCCTCGTTTTCACTCGCAGATAGCATCGAAGCCGATCTGGGTCAACGGCGCTTGCCAGCAATCGCGCCGTCCGCTGTTTCACCGCGCTTCGTCACGCCGCAACTGCTGAAGAAGATGCCCAAGTTCCGGCAGAATTAACTCGATGATCGCCAGCCGCACGGCCGGCGTGCTGCCAGGAAGAGCGAAAATTGCCTTGCCGCGTGCAATCCCGGCCGTCGCACTGCTTAACATCGCGCCGCTGCCGATTTCACGATGGCTCAGCATCCGAAAAAGCTCCCCAAACCCGGGCAACGGCTTTTCAATCAATGATTCGACCACTTCGATCGTTATGTCACGCGGGGAAAATCCAGTGCCGCCGGTCGTGAGGATCACATCCACGCCATCGTCCGCAAGCATTGCGCCAAGCGCATCGGCCAGTTGATCGCGGTCATCCGGGATGATGCGCTGGTGGCAAACGGCGTGGCCGGCCCCCTGCAGCATTTCCCGTATGGCAGCCCCGCTGTGATCGTCGCGATTGAGGCGCGTATCGCTGAGCGTCAGCACCGCACAGCGCGCCATCAGATTTTTCGCCGCACTTTGATGTTCGTTGTATGACACATCACCTCCATCGATTGTTCATCGCGACGAAGGCAGAGTCGCCGGCGGCGGAATTGGAAGAGTGTCAGACGCCTCTATATTCTGCCATGCTATCGGCGTGGCGGTCAGCCGCCCATTGGCCGATGTCACGACAAACGCGTGCCGCCCGGACGGGCAGGGCGCATCGGCACGGCCGCTGTCCCCATTTACATATCCCACCAACTCACCGACGGATTTGTAGGCGCTGTAAACCCGCAAAACCGGCCCCGTCGCAAACGGCCCTTCGCCCCGCACGATGGCAACGTCAAACGGCGGCTGAGGCGTGATCGGCGCGCCCCATTTTTTGTGCATTTGGTCCGGCGCTGCCAGCGCAACCTGATCCGGGCCGATGAAGCCCGGGACCGCTTCATCCCCGGGCATGACCAGCCCGGCCGAGATGATCGTAGACGTACGGTTTACGATCTGCACTTCGTAGGGATACGTCGTCTGTGCGCATCCGCAGACCATCGAAAACGTCAAAAGCGCCATATAAGTCGCGCCAGCCCGGCCAATCCAATTCTTCCACGCGATTGCAGTTTTCATCGTGACAACATCCTACCGGGCAGACCGCGTGTGCCGCCATAGCGCGCCGTTCCCCGTGCCATACGGCTCCCATCGACCGGCCGCGCCGCCTTCCGTTTTCGTCGGGCCTCTGCTAGTCTGCGCGGACTCATGGCTCATACGTGCAACCGCGCCGCGACCGGCCTGCAAAACGCGATGATCGAAGGTCTCGAAGAACGCGTTCTGATGTCCGCGTTCCCTCCGTTGCGGCTGGGCAACGATAACGATGATTCCGCGCAGAGCGTTGCAACCGATGCCGCCGGAAACGTCATCGTCAGCGGCACGTTTTCAAAGACAATTGACTTCGATCCCACGAGCGGGAAATTCCTGCTGACCTCGCGCACCGATCGCGATATCTTCCTCGCCAAGTATACGCCAAATCGCAAACTCGTCTGGGCCCGCCAACTTGGCGGCGCCGACCTGCGCATTCGCGGCTTGCAGGGTGCCGCTGGCCACGTCGCCGCCGACGCCGCCGGCAATGTTTACGTCACGGGCTACTTCGAAAACGATGCGGTTTTCTCCGGCGGGGGCAAATCCGTCCAGTTGGTCGCCGACGCCGATATCGATGCGTTTGTCGCCAAATACTCCAGTTCGGGCGCACTCGTTTATGCCCGCAGTTTCGGCGGCAACGGCAAGGATTTTGGCACGGGCCTGGCCGTTACGCCCGGCGGAAACGTCTTTGTAACCGGCCAGTTTAACGACAAAATCAACTATGTTCGGCGCGGACGGATTGTCGAGCTGAATGGCGAAGGTGGCGAAGACGCCTTTGTCATCCGACTCGACTCCGCGGGCAATGTTGTCTGGGCGCAGGCCATTGGCGACAACGGATCCGACGCAGGAATCTCCATCG
>JBBQCK010000129.1:0-7146 GCA_038318605.1 Tepidisphaerales bacterium
CGCAGCGGCCGGGCGGCGGGTGGCGGTCTTTCCCGGGCAATTCGATCCCATCACCAACGGCCACCTCGACGTAGTCCGCCGAGGTGTCGGGCTCTTCGACGAAATCATCGTCGCAATCGGCGTCAATCCCGACAAACGCGAAATGTTCACCCTCGAAGAACGCCTCGACATGGCCACGCACCTCCTCGCCGACGTCCCCGGCGCCCGCGTCGCAAAGTTCGAGGGCCTCACTGTCGATTTTGTCCGCAGCGCCGGCGCCACCGCCATCCTTCGCGGCATTCGCGATGTCTCTGATCTGCGCTACGAATTTCAGCTCGCCATGGCCAATCGCGCCGTCGGCGGCGTAGAAACTGTCTTCATCATGACCGGCGACCAATACGCATTGACCTCCTCTAGCCTCATCCGCCAGGTCGTCGCCCTCGGCGGCGATGTCGCAAAACTCGAATCGCTTCTGCCCCCCATCGTCATCGAACGCCTGCGAGAAAAACAAAAAAGCGCCCACCCGCTGACCGCCGGCGATGCGCCCGCATGAAACCCCCGCTCGATCCCCGCCCCTCGCGACAGTGGCCCGGTCTGGGAAACCCAATCACCATTGCAGAGCATGACCAGTGGGTCGGACACCCCTGTCCGACTTGCCGCGCACCTGCAACCTCGCAGAGCACCGGCCGCTGGATCGGCCTTCGGCCGATGTCAGCCAAGAGTGCCCAACCCACCGGAGATTTCCTCACCCCCAAAATCCCTGCCGGGAAAGCCTTGATTGGTGGGTCGGACACCCCTGTCCGACTTGCCGCGCACCTGCAACCTCGCAGGGCACCGGCCACTGGATCGGCCTTCGGCCGATGCCGGACAAGAGTGCCCAACCCACCGGAGATTTCCGTACTCCCAAAATCCCTGCCGGGGAACTCTTGATTGGTGGGTCGGACACTCCTGTCCGACTTGCCGCGCAGCGGCAACCCCTCGCCGCCTCCAGAATCAGTAAAGAATGCAAACCCATCACCCGCTCGAGTGAAATAATCACTCTGCGCCCTCCGCGACTCCGCGGTATACCCCTTTGTCCAAAGCCTTATCGCGCCTCAACCAGCGCCGCCCCCGATGAAATCACAATCCGATCGCGCCCCTGTTCCTTCGCCCGATACAGCGCCGCATCCGCCAGCGCCACAAGCTGGTCCCCGCCGGCCGGGCTTGCCGTGATGCGCGACGCCACGCCAACCGACATTGTCAGCCCAACCCCGCCCAGCAGCGCCCCCGACGCGCTGACAAATTCATCACGAATGCGCCCCGCCACCCGCGCCGCCTCTTCCTGCGATGCATGCGGCAGCAGCAGCACAAATTCGTCGCCCCCGTATCGCGCCGCCGTGTCCATCCGCCGCATGTTCGCGCTTACAACCTTCCCGCACAGCACCAGCAACTGATCCCCCATCTGATGCCCGAACGAATCGTTCATCTGCTTGTATCCGTCCAGGTCGATCATCGCGCACGACAGATCCTTGCCGTATCGCTCCGCCTCTGCAAAAAGCTGATCCAGAATCCGCCCGAAATGCCGCCGATTGCAAAGCCCCGTCAACGGGTCCGTCGCCGCAAGTTCCTCGACCCGCTGCAATGATTCCTCGAGCGCATGATGCTTTTCCTGCAGCGCCGCCAGCGCCAGCTCCAGCTCGCGATGCAGCGACTCATTTTCCCGCTTGATCTTCGCCAGCGTCAGGCTCTTCTCCACCACCAGTGGTATCGTGAAGAGATACTCGCCCGTCTTCACGACATAATCCGTCGCCCCGTTGCGGATCGCCTCCGCCGCGATATGCCCGACATTTTCCCCCGTCACCATCAACACCGGCGTCGCGCATCGCGCCACGATCTTCCGCAGCACGTCCATGCCGCTTGCGTCCGGAAGGTTGTAGTCGCACAGAATCAAATCGAATTGCTCGTGCGCCTGTGCCAGCGCATCCCGCGCGCACCCCACCGTTGCAACGGTCCCCTTGCCAAAGTGATCCTCGAGCGTCTCGCGCATCAGATCGCGCTGATCCGCGTCATCCTCGATGATCAACAGCCTGAAATTGTCGTTCGTCAATCCACTCACAGACTGCTCCACGCCTTCCTGAAAACCCTGCCGCCTGGTCCGCGGCAACCGGCACATTCCCGCCGGCTGACTTGATCTACGATTCATTCAATCCATTGCCAACGCATCATTTTTTTCGCGTCCCATCAAGCCGCGCCACATCACACAACGCTTTTACCGGACGCGCCGCCTCATCTCCTGCAAAGTTCCGCCGGCAAATGCCGGTCGGGATATTGATGAATCGTCAACCAGTAGTTCGTGCTCGCCAGCACCGTCTGCAAAAACTGCCCGGCGTTGGCCGGCTTGATCGTATAGCTGTTGGCGCCGTTGCGCGCCGCCATTTCCATCTGCGCCTCATCACTCACGCCCGTCATCATCACCACCGGAATATCGCAAAGCGCCACATCCTCCTTGATCGCCTGCAAGACCTCTTGCCCCGTCATCCCCGGCATTTCAATGTCCAGGTAAACCAGCCCCGGCCGCGGCGCATCCGCGTACTTGCCTTCCTGCCGCACAAACGCCAGCGCTTCCTCCCCGCCGCACACTTCATAAATCCGGTTGGTGATCTTGCACTCGCTGATTGCATCCTTGATCAGCGCCCGGCAGTCCGGATCATCGTCGGCCAGCAAAATGACGATCGGTTCCGGCGGCGCATGGTGCAGCGCATGCCGCGCCGCGCCCGCGGATGGGCCAGGTGCGAAGTTGATCGGGGTTTGGGTCATCGCCTCTCCATGTGTGTATCCGAATTGATTGTCCTCATGCCGCCCCCGCCAATAGCGCCGGCGCGCCAATCTGCGCCGACTCCTCGAGTTCCATCGGCGCGACATATTGCTCCGGCAAAAACTGCCCGCCGATCGTGAACCAGAACGTGCTCCCCTCGCCCACGACGCTGTCCACCCAGATCCGCCCGCCATAGTTTTCAACGATGCTCTTCACGCTCGAAAGACCAACACCCTTGCCCGCCGCCGTCATCGCCGCATTGCGCCCGCGACGAAATACGGAAAACACCCGCCCCAAATCGTCCGCATCAATCCCCATCCCCGTGTCGCGCACATAAAATCGCACCTCACCGACAACCCCGTCCGCGCGCTCGATCCGCTCCGCTCCGATGCATATTTCTCGCGTCTGGCCTTCGCCCATGTATTTGATCGCGTTATCAACCAGGTTCTGAAACACCTGCCGCATCCGCGATCGCTCACAGACAATCGCCGGCAGGGGGGTCTCAACCATCAGCCGAATCCCCCGCGCTTTCAAATCCGCTTCAAAAACACCTGCCACATCGTTCGCCAGCGCGTCCAGATCGCTCGCCTCCATCGTCTGCCGCCGCGTCTTGATGCGCGACAACTCCAGCAGCTCGCTGATCAAATCCGTCTCAACCTCTACATTCTTCTGAATTCGTTCGAGCCGATGCACCACATCCTCGTCAAACCGCCCCCGATATTTCACCAGCAGCATCGTCGCCATACCCCCGATGTTGCGCAGCGGCGCATTCAGATCGTGGCTGACTGCCCGCAGAAAATCCTCCTTCTCGGATATCTCCGCGCTCAGCCGCTGATTCGCCGACTCCAGCGCCGCCGTCCGCTCGCAAACCTTGTTTTCCAGCGATTTGTTCGCGTCCAGAAGCTGCTCCTGCTGATCGCGCACCCGCAGCACCATCAGATTAAACGCCCGCGCCAAATCCCCAATGTCGTCCGGCCGATGTATCGCAACCTGCGCCTCATAGTCCCCGCTTGCCAGCCGCTCCGAAGCGCTCACAAGCTGGCGAATCGGCATCAAAATGCGACGCACCAGCCAGCACGCCGCCGGCAGCGCCACCAGAAATATCAGCGAGCCCGCCGCCAATCCAACGAACGAAACGTGCGCAAGCTGCTGCTCCTCGCGCGCCTGTGAAACCCCCACCGCCACATACCCCAGCAGCGAACTCGCCGGCGCCGCGTCCGCCGCTTCGCCAAATGTCCGATCCGCAAATGCCGGCGAAAATATCGGCGAAGTCGCCTGCGCATAACTCCCCAAAGACGGCGAACTCAGCCGCTTGACCTGCCCCGCATGGCGGATCTCCGACAGTCCGTTGCGCGTCAACTCATCCGAATAATCCGGATCGCGGCATTCCACCGAAACCGGCCGGCCAGCCGGATCGAGAAACGCCACCAGCACAATGTTCCGGCTCTTCAGTAAATCCCGGCCAATCCGCGACAGCTCTCGCCCGTCGGGATGCTCCCCCGACATGCCGTTGCGACTCGCCAATGCCAATGACTGCGAAATCTGCGCCGCCTGTTCCCCCATCAAATCGCTCAACGTCTCCCGGCTTCGCGAAACAAATATCCACGCGCTGAAACACAACGCGCAAAGCAGCATCAGCACAAACCCCGCCACCAGCTTCCCCTGCAGCCCCAGCCGCGCCAGCATCCGCCGATGCCACGATTGCGTATACGCCCAGTCTCGAACCAGCGCTCCCCGATCGGGAAGCGTTGGCGCGCGATAATCGCTCGACAACTGGGTTTCAATGGCCGACATTCGTAGCCAGGGGCGAAAAAGCCAATCGATCCCCGGCCAACCTTTTCATCGTCGCGCCCGCGCGGCGGGTTAATGCACAATCGCATTATCCTCGCCGCACGCGAGCTTCCCCCATCACCCTACAATCGCCGGCCCGTCCATTACCGGACATCAAACCCCCCGCCGCAACCCATGCGGCGCAACTGCCCGCAAATCTTTTTGCGCGGCATACTGGCCCGATTGCCCCTATAATTCCGCCGGCCGCGAAATAAATGGCCGGGCGCGATGCGTCTTTGTGGCGCAGGCTATTAAGCCTGCACATGCCCCCGCACAAACGCATCCACGGCGCAAAATTGCGCACACACATATTGGATGTGTTCAGGGAGTTTCATTGCCCCCAAACCCCACGAGCCCGCTCCCTTTCGCGACCGCAACACGGCGGCCATGCCGCGGCCGGCAGGCATCGCCCCCAACCTCGACGAGCCTGCGCGCCCTCGCGATGACCCTGCTCCTGATATTCGCGCTAAATCGTGCATCCCCCGCCCCCTGCAAAGCCGCCGGCCCCGCCCCGTCCCCCGCGACCCAGCCAGCCACGCAGCCCGTCGATGTCGATCTCATCCTACACTGGAACATTGCCCACGCCGATCGCAATTCCATCGCCGATTTGTCAAACCACAACCACGCCGGCCAAGACTTGTCCGCTATTGGCATGCCGAAATACCAGGCTACCGGCCGCCTGTCCCTCGTCGGCGCCCAGGCCGACCCCAAGGCCCGCGGCCTCGACGTCACCGGCGACTACTGCATCGTCGTCAAATTTACCGTCGAAAAGCCCCTCGATTCCACCACCGCCATCGTCGATAAATCCGAGCCAAACGCGCTCGATGCCGGCTTCGCCATCTTTTATGCCCCCGAAGGCGGCCTGACATTCAAACTCGCCCAGGAAGTCATGCCCACCGGCATCCACCCCCGCCCGGCCCACACCTATCAAATCGCCGTCACCTCCAACCGCCAGCAACGCCTGGTCTACGTCGATGGCCGCGCCATCAGCATCTTCAACGGCGACCCTCCTCCACGGCCCGCCGTCGCCCCCTTGCTACTCGGCCAGCCCGGCGGCGCCCTCACCTCCGAATGCATGCGCCTCCCCGGCGAGATCCTCGACCTCCGAATCTACCACCGCGCCCTCTCCAACGCCGAAGTCCGCCGCCTCGCCGCCGGCGAGGAATTAACTTTCGCCTATCCCACACTCGAACCCTCCCAGCGCAAAACGGTCGAGGATTTAATCACCCAACTCGCCAACGAAGACTTCACAATCCGCGACAAAGCCCAAAAAGCACTCGAAAAAATGGGCCGCCCCATCCGCCCCCTGCTACTCCCCCACGCCAACGCCCCCGACCCCGAAACCCGAGCCCGAATCCGCGCCCTGGTCTACTTCGTCGAAGACGACAAATAGCACAATCACCCAAACTCCCCAACGCCAACACCACTTTCAAATCAGCCCGCAATCTCAGTCTTCAAAATCTGAAACCTGAAACCTGAAATCCAACCTCCCCCGCGCCAACCATGCACTCCTTCGTCCAGTGGGTTGGCCACTCCTGCCCGACTTGCCGCGCAGCAGCAACCACCTCCCCACCCAACTCCGCCCGCTCACACTACACCCACAATACTCACACCCTCCTTCCCCTCGGCATATTGGCGTTCATTCCATCCCTCCCTGCCCACCACCAACTGCGCACTGCGCGCAACACCCCAATCCCGAAAAATCTAACAAATACCAAATTTATTATTGGCATTTTGACGTCCCAACCCCGTTCCAGCCTATCGCGCCACACCCCCGGCGCTCCAACTGCGCAACACCCACCGCAAGTTTGTACGGCCCACGGCGGCCGGTATCCGACCAAACGCGGCCAACATGCCCAACGACATCGCACAACCCGATCCCACCCCCGCCGACGCGATCTCGCTCGACCAACTGTGCGTCCAGCTTCATCGCCTGCTCACCATCGACCGGCCGCGCCAGCGCCGCCTCTGGGCCTACTACCGCAATCCCATGTCCCCCATCGCCCCCACCGACAGCCTCGGCGATCGGCCCTACCGCCAGGCGCAGGAATGGGGAATGCCGCCCCGCATCACCGGCGCCCGCCAACGCTCCGCTGCGCTCGCCGGTGATGGAACTCATCTCTGCATAGACATCGCCCGCCGCAAGGAAGTCGTCATCGAAAACGACATCGGCTGGCGCATCGACACCCTCGTCGATTATCTCTTCGGCAAACCCCTGGTCATCCAAAGCGCCGTGGCCGATCCGCGCCGCCGCATCATCATCGGCCGCCTCCTGCGACAAATCCTCGCCCACAATGGCGGCATCCTCCTCCTCCAACAGGCCGCCCTCATCGGCGCCATCCACGGCAGCGTCGATTTTCTAATCAAACTCGAACCCGACGCCGTCAACCCTGGCACTGCTCCCCGCACAAACGCTGAACCAGCCGCGCAAGCCGCCCCTACAGACACCACGCCCGGCGCAGCTCCCGAATCCGCCGTCCACGCAACTGCCCACGCCCCGACCCACCCCACCCCCCCCACCCCCAGCGGCGCACAGGATCACC
>JBBQCK010000130.1:0-7110 GCA_038318605.1 Tepidisphaerales bacterium
CATCAGGCAAAAGGTGACAATGCGAATGGGCAGGCGCTGCCAGGTGCGCTCGATGATCCGCTCCATCGCCAGGTAGTTCATCGAGCATGGCCGGCTCGCCAGCCGGCTGGGATTCAAGACCTACTTTGCCGATCCATACTCATCATGGCAGCGGGGCACGAATGAGAACACCAACGGCCTGATCCGCCAATATTTCCCCAGGCAGCACGATCTGGGTGCGACCAGCGACCAGCGTGTTGCATGCATTATGCACAAGCTGAATAATCGTCCGCGGAAGTGTCTGGCCTACCGCACTCCGGCTGAAGTCCTGGCCTCCTTGTTGCGCCTCAAAGTATAATTCGCCGGACTTTGCGGCCATGCTTTCCACGCTGAAAGTGGTTTCTCCATGAAATCGAGGACGAAACGACCGGTTCGCTCTTCCGCCAAACTTTGGCTCCTCCCTCTCTGCTTCCTGCTTGCGGGCACCCTTTTGCAGGCTGCGGACGACGTAGCACCCACCGCCACAACGAAAGAGGGTAAGACAAAGGCGGCCGGAAAAGGGAAAGCCGCCAAGGGCGAGGGCACCCATCCGGGGCAGGTCGAGACCGGCGACCTCGCGAGCAATCTGAAACTGCTGAACCTCTGGGGTGAAAGGCCGCAGCCGATCCAGAATTTGTACGAGGCGGCCTACAAAATTCTTGCCGCCAAACCGGATGCGGCGTTTGCCGGCCTCGTGTCGGACGCGACAGTTCAACGTCTGGCCGTGGAGGCTGGGGTCACGCATTTCGGCGGGCCGATGCTGGGGGGCATTCGCTCCGATGGGGCCTCGGTCTGGCTGCGCACGCTTCATGCCGCGAAGGTCGAGGTTCGCATCCGGGTCGATGGCGTGGAAAAGACGTTTGGACCGGTGGAGAGCACGGCGAAAACCGACTTCTCCGCGGTCGTTCCCATCACGGGCTTGAAGCCGGCCACCCGCTACGCCTATCGTGTTCTGGTGGACGGCCAGCCCGTCGTCATTCCCAAGGACGCAGCGGTCGTCACGGCAGCCGACGAGTCAAAGCCGGGAAAGGCCCGCATCGCTTTCGGCTCCTGTCCCCACCGGTGGGGGCTGGGGAACCAGAAACAGTCGGACCTGCTCCGCCAGCGGGAGGTGACCGCCCTGCTGCTCTTGGGCGACATCGCCACGCAGGATCGGAACAATCGCCTCGGCCTGCACTGCGCCGACTACCTGGTGCGCGACTTTTTTCCTGCATGGCAGGACCTGACTGCATCCGTGCCGGTCTTCGCCACTTGGGACGACCACGATTATTTCGCCAACGACAAATCGGGCATCCCCAAGGGCTTTACCGACAAGGACAGGCAGGGGGTCCGGGAAGTCTTCACCCATGCCTGGAACAATCCGTCCTATGGGTTCAACGACGAGCGGGGTGGCGTCTTCCTGCGCACTCGCATCGGGCCTTGCGACGTCATCATGGTGGACAACCGCTATTTCCGAACCGCCCGCAAGGAGGGCAAGACCGGCAACTTCCTCGGCCCGGAGCAGATGGAGTGGCTCAAGACCCAGTTGCTCGCCTGCAAGGGGCCATTCATCATCCTCTCGTGCGGCACGATGTGGAGCGATTATGTCTCAGGAGGCAAGGATTCCTGGGGTGCCTGCGATCCCGAGGGTCGGGAGCAAATCCTTTCGCTGATCGAGAAAAACCGCATCCCGGGCGTGCTGCTGATTTCGGGTGACCGGCACGGGGCGCGTGCGTTCCGCATTCCGCGTCCGTCGGGGTATAGCTTCTACGAATTCGAACCCGCCAGCCTCGGCGGTCGCGAAGGTCCGCCCGCGACCAACCCGGAGTGGGACACCCAGTTGTTCGGAGTGAGTGGAAAGTACGCCTTCGGCGAGCTGACCCTGGACTCGACGATGGCCGACCCTGAAGCAGTCTTTCGGTTCGTCGAGGATGACGGCAAGATTCTCTACGAGCTAAAACTCACTCGCAGCCAACTCACGCCGCCGTCCGCGCCATCGGTCCTCCTGAAGTAAATGCGGTCAGCGCCTGCTGACGCGCTGGAGCACGTCGCGGTCGCCTTTCTTGGCGACGGTGAAGCCCGCTCCGGGATTCGACGCGCCCTTTTCGGCGTCGAAGCAAATGAGCGTGCCGTCCTCGCAGACGAGGTAATGCACTTCGGGGCCGTTCAGGACTGCCGTGGGAAACTGGTGGCCGTCGTTACGGCGCTGGGTGTCGTCCTGCCAGGCGAGCTTGCCATCGGTCGCGTTGAGCACGGCCATCGCCGCGGTCGAGCTCGCGCCTCCGCCGCCCTTTATGTCGGTGGGGAAATAGGGCACCACGACCTGCTCGCCAGCCAGGACGATGCGATAGGCCCGATTGCCTTTGAGACCCTCGAACCGCCAGAGCAGCTTCCCCGTGGCGGCATCGAAGGCGACGATCGCGTCCATCATGGGCGACATCGCTCCGCGAGTGGTCATCTCTTTACCCAGCATCGCGACGACGCGCTTTTCATCGGCCACGAAATACCGGACCTCCAGGCAAGCGACGTTCCAGAGGCGGCGTCCGGTGGCCACGTCGAGCGCGAAGAGATCGCCCTTCGATACGTGGAAAAGCCGTCCACCGACGAGATGCGCCACCGACGCGCGTTCGCCCGCCGGAGCGCCCTCGGTCAGCGAGGCCAACTCCTTGCCCGTCGCCGCGTCGAGTACGGACATCGGCTTGTTTTCCTCGAGACAAGCGTAGTATTTGCCGCCGGAGAAAATCGTGCTGTGGCGCGAGGGAAGATTTTGGGAGTAATGATTTTGGCTATTCCAAGTTGAGAGATCCTTAATGTGTCGAGCAATGTCATGGAAGCCCACTGGCCGGATCGCGCGGCGTTCACCCTTCGGCTATCAGATTTCAATCTTCGGTGATTACCGTTCATTGGTTCAACTTCTGCCTTCGCGGTTAATCGCGACGAACTGTGCCAGAATGCTCCCCTCTTTGACGAGAACTGCGACAGCACGACACACTTCAACGCCCGCGAGGCCGACCATTCCATAGCCGGCCAAGCGCAGGTTAACTCAGGTGACCGAGAAATTAGTGGGCTACTGCCGGGAAAAACGTACTTCCGGCCAGCGAGCGCCCCTGCACATGATTTTCAAACGGGCTGGCACCGACCTTGCTTTAGTGTCAATCGACTTGAACGGCTTCGACGACCATTGCCCTCAGGGCCGTCTAAGCCACAGTACCTTCCCTCCCTCCTCCTGAGCGCCGGCTAAGCCCCCCGGCGCTCTTTTTTGCGCGCGGATAATGTTGGTCGTCAGCGAGGGCGTGAATCGTCCAACATCACGACATGCGCACAGGGTCTCAAGACCGGCCAATCGAATCGCTATATAGAAAACCCCGCCGCGTGACCCCTGATAATGCCATCAACAAAAATGGAGCCATCGGGATTCGAACCCGAAATTCCACCATGCCATGGTGGCGTGATCCCATTTCACTATGGCCCCGGATTTCTGCACAAAACGTGCCATCACGGAGCTTCATCAATCTATCGGTCGCGGCCGGGGTGTCAAGGATGGCCGCGTTCGACTGCATGGAAGCGATCTGCCAAGTTGTGTCGGATAACACGTGCGCGCAGGCGGCTGCAATGCAGCGAGAATTCGGCGCGGCCGGCCGATCAACTCTGCAATCCAAGCAGCCGATCAATCGAAAGAAGAAACAGGCGGGCGTTGGCCATTTTGCCATAGCAAAATGACAGCTTGCCTTTGCGGCTGAACCATGTCACGTCGCGATGCATAATTTGAAATTCGCCATCCTCAAGGGTGCAACTCTTGATCTCGTCAGCCTCGATCCGGGTGATCTCTCCGCTGCGACATAATTCCAGGAAGCCGGGTGCGAGGCGCACCCATTCTGCTGACGCGATATCGAAATGGAGAAAGCCATCCCGCTCGAGCGCGGCCTTGGCCAGCGGGAATAGATGGGTGGTGAACGCAGCTTCGGCGGCATGGGCGAAGCAGTAGAGGTTCTTCGATTCTGGAAGACCTTCTTCCGCACGATAGTCACCTTTCAATCGGTAGATTCTCTCGCCAGTGGGTGAGGTCCAGATGAAGTCGTAAGTGGTGCCGTCATAAAGCCCATATGTGATTCGGATGATCTGCCCGGTTCGCAATTCGGCGACCTGCTGAAAATCAATCGAGTCGTGTATCACGCGGTTCGCCAGCGGGCCGGTCAGGCGATAGCGGACGGCACCGCGTTCCCCCACATAGGTGCAGCGATGTTCCGTCGGCTTGAGATACATCGCAATCAGAACAAGCATACCGCCGCCCCCTATGCCTCCTACGATCATCACAGGACCTTCCATCCGCTCTCCATGAGCAACGCCCCACAAGCAGCAAATCGCGCCGGCGGCGATACACGCGCCAATCGCCACATAGCGGATGATCGGAGGAATTGGCAACTGCTTCACGCGCAACGTGCTGAATGCCGAAAGTATGCGCCCGATTTGGGCTGTCGGCGGCCTGAAAAAATCTCGATCCGGTTGCAGCGCATCTCCACGGTGATCCGTTACTCCGGCGGATGGCTTCCATTGCGAACGGGAGGCATGGCGAAAGTCCATGTCCAGCAATGCCGTCGCCGTCGATTGATTGCCCTGCACGCTTGGCTGTTGTTTCATTTCCCCGCACTCCATCCCCCGTCGATCATAAATGCGCTGCCAGTTACCATCGCGCTTTCATCGCTGGCGAGATAGACCGCAGCAGCCGCCACTTCCTGCGGCCTGACCATCCGGCCATTCAACTGCGTTGACGACATTTCTACAAAGGCCTTTTTCGGATCGGGATATTCCGCGATGCGCGCCTGTACAAATGGTGTCTCCACCCGGCCGGGACAGATCGCATTGAACCGCACGCCCGTTCGCCCGTGATCGAGCGCCATCGCCTTGGTCAACCCAACCACGGCAAACTTGGTCGTCGTGTATGCCAGCCTATCGCGCACGGCGACCACGCCGCCGATCGACGCGAGATTAATGACCGAACCCCGGCCGCGCTCGAGCATGCCCGGCACAAAAGCGCGGCATCCATTGAACACGCCGCGAACGTTCACCGCGTAAAGGCGGTCGAGATCGTCGGCCGAAGTAACCAGCAACGTTCCGACATGGCCGATGCCGGCGTTGTTCACGAGGATGTCAATTGCACCGATTTGGCTTGCAAGTTGGAACATTGCCGCAGCATCACTTACATCCACGCTCGCGGCTTCGGCTGATCCTCCCGCAGCGCGAATTGCGGATATGGTTTTTTCGGCCGCTTTGGCGTCGCGATCCACCACCCAAACGCGGGCCTGTGCTTCTGCAAACGCCATGGAAATCGCATCGCCAATGCCCGAGCCGCCGCCAGTGACCACGGCAATTTTTTGGTGAAGAGAAAACATGATCCTCCAAATGGCTGGAAGTCGCCGCTACAGAACGTCGATCACCAGGCGAAACCCGATGTAGTATTGCCTGTCGTGCGGTTCGAGAAAATCCTGAAATGCCTCGCGGCAAGATGCCGGATCGCACTCCCATGCGCCGTTCCGCCACTCGCAAAAGGCGACCGCATGTCGCGCGGCGTAACCGAGCATCGAACGCTCGACTGCTCCATCGCCGCGCATACCGCGTTAGCATAGAGCTTGTCCTTCCTGCAGTGACTGATAAAAACGTCGTGCCGCATGGCGGCTGGAGAGTATAATCTGGGCGGCAGCGAGGTAAAAAAGCCGATGCGCCAGCGCGCGATGCGCGTCAGCCGGCTGAGGCGTGTGCGGCAAGCGCGGCCTTGTAAGCCAGTTGCAGATTGGTATTCTCCGCCATTCAGCCAGCAGCGTAGCTCAGTTGGTAGAGCAAGGGATTCATAAGCCCTGGGTCACCGGTTCGAGTCCGGTCGCTGCTATCCCCGCAACCGCCGTTAATCCGTTGAAAATCGCGCTTCCGTCTATTGTTTGCAAATCGTGTCCTCGCGCCGGATGCGTTTTCTGCACCAGATTCACCATCACTTTTATCGCGCCCAGCGTTAACAGCGGCGAGCGTCCGTTAGCGAGTAGCTCAACATTTGGGCGACTCGGATTTCGGCCTTCGGGCTCCCGGTCAAAAAACGCGGGCTGCAAGATAAACGCGACACCGCCGGTCGCCGATCGCGCCTTCGCGCCCTGGTGTTCTGTACCCTCCGGGCCTTGGGATTTCGTTCTTCACATTTCACCTGCAACCGGCGGCTGGCAACTTCCTCCGCAACGCGCTACATTGCCTTCCCATGAGCGATTCTCTGAATACCGACGCAGAGCAGCATTACGACTGGATTGTTATCGGGGCCGGGCCTGCGGGCGAGGGGGGAGCGATGAAGGCGGCCAAGTCCGGCAAGCGGGTGCTGGTCATCGAGCGATACTTTCAGGTTGGCGGCGGCGCGGTGCATTGGGGGACCATTCCATCAAAGGCGTTGCGGCGGGCGATTTATCACGCCAACATCACCCACGAGAATCCCGACTATCGGCGCATTGAGGTCGCCAAAACATTCGACTTTCCCGGCCTGATGAAGTGGGCCTGCGACGTGGTGAGCGAGCAGGCAGCGCTTCGCGAATCGTTTTACGATCACAACAACATCCGCCTGTGCGAGGGCGAGGCGCGCTTTGTCGATGCCCACACCATCGAGGTTCACAAGGCGGGCGGGGCGATCGAACGGTTCACGGCGGATGCGTTTTTGATCGCCACGGGCTCGCGGCCCTATCGGCCGGCGGACATCGATTTCAATCATCCGCGCATCTTCGATTCCGACACTCTGCTCGACATGAAAATCACGCCGCGCAGCGCGGCCATCTATGGCGCGGGGGTCATCGGCTGCGAATATGCCTCGATGCTGGCGAACATGGATGTCGAGATCAACCTCATCAACAATCGCGCGGCGCTGCTCGAGTTTCTCGACACGGAAATTGCCGACGCGCTGAGCTATCATTTCGCCGACAAAAACATTCTCATGCGGCACAACGAGACGTATGAATCCGTCGAGGGGCAGCCGGACGACGTCATCGTCAATCTGAAGAGCGGCAAGCGCATCCGCGCGGATGTTCTGCTGTTCTGCAATGGCCGCAGTGGGAACAGCGATAACCTCGGCCTCGAGACGATCAACGT
>JBBQCK010000131.1:0-7081 GCA_038318605.1 Tepidisphaerales bacterium
GACATTTTTGGCGTTGATCTGCATCACACCCATGCGCGCTTCAACGAGCTTGCCGAGGCTCCCGTTGGCGTTATTGACAATCTGGCCAGCGCGAGCCGTTGCGTCGCGGGTTGCATCGGCCAACATGTCTATTTTGAGGTCGGCCAGTTTTGTATAGACGTAGCGGCATTCCCCAGAGTCGATCTCCACGCCGTCCTTGATGAGTTCGGTAATCGATCGGGCGACGCCGGGCAGGCGGTGTACATCCTGTGATTCAACCGAGATTTCCTGCGAGAGCGTGTACATCGCCACGCGATCCGTGGTGATCAATACCGGTTGGATCGCTCGATCGCCGCCGCTGGGCTGGGTTGGCAGCGGAAGATATTTCTGGTCATACCTGCGATTGGTATTGACAGCCGAGAGTTTGATATCGGATTCCGGAATGCCGTGCGCGACCAGATACGCGCGAATTTTTGTGGAGCTGGCCTGCAGCAGTTGATAAGCGCGGACGAGATCGGGGTCTTTGACGGTGGTTGTCGCCGACCCGGTGACAAGATCCGATGTGATCGCTTTACGAGCGGATCCCGTTACCTGAAGGGTTTTGACCTCTTTTTTAACTGAGGTGTAACCCCAGACAATTAACGCCACACAGATGACATTGGCGATGGCGAACAGCACGCCCCCCGCCTTCAATGTCACAATGATTTTCCCGGGAAGTGTGGTGCGCTCCTGGTCCCTGGCATCAGTCACGGCGACTCCTTTCGCGTGAAAAGCAATCCGATGAAGTCGGCATCGTAGCCGCGTCGATGCATGTCCGGCAAGAGTGCCCAAGGTGGTCAACACACTGGAAGATTCTCTTATGCCGCACATACATGTCGGGGGAATCTGATTGGTGGGCCTGAGAATCTGATCAGTGGCCGACGAATAGTAATGGTGGGTCGGACACTCCTGTCCGACTGCCGCGCAGCGGCAACACCGCAGCGCAAAGTGCCACGGATCGCCCTGCCGCCCGACGTCCGGCGAGAGTGCCCAATCCACCGGAAGATTCTCTATGCCGCACAAACGTGCCGAGGGAATCTGATTAGTGGCCGAGGATTAGGAATGGTGGGTCGGACACTCCTGTCCGACTTGCCGCGCAGCGGCAACACCGCAGCGCACAGTGCCACGGATCGCCCTGTCGCCCGACGTCCGGCAAGAATGCCCAACCCACCGGAAGATTCTGCACGCCACACATACAAGTGGGTGGCATGCTTTACCGTCTGCCGCCGCGCCTCGACGCGGGCCGACATTCATCTTTTCAAGCGGGCGTTATTTTGCCTCCTGGCCGCGCGGTGATCCGCCGTCGTTGGCGAGCACCTTCAATCGCACTATGCTCGCGTGAATATGGCGATGGAGATTCTGCCAAGTATCGATTTGCGCGCCGGCCGGGTGGTACGCTTGAAGCAGGGGGATTATGCGCGGCATTTTGATTACGACGTCGATCCGGTGGCAGCACGGGAACGGGATGAAGGTGGAGCTGGCGTGAAGTACTCGCAACGGAAAATAGGCTGCCGCCTGAGCATGACCGGCCGATATAAGGTTGAGTCCGTCCAGATGGAGGCGACGATATGAGTTGGGATGTGACCGTTCTTCATCTTCGAGAAAAGCTGGAATCAGTCGGCGATTTGAATGATGAGAACACTCTGCCGCTCGGCGCGGCATCGGATGTTCGCGAGGCGATTTCGGCAGCACTGCCGACGGTCGATTGGTCCGACCCCACGTGGGGCGGCTATTTGGGCGAAGGCTTCAGTATCGAATTTAACATGGGCAACGACGACCCCATTCAGGACATGATGCTGCATGTGCGGGGCGGTGGTGATGCAATTAGCGCCATCATGAGGTTTGTTGTTCCCAACGGATGGGTGGCGTTGGATTGTTCGACATCGGAATTTCTCGATCCCGCGAATCCGTCAGATGCGGGCTGGGCCGATTTTCAGGAACTGCGCGATCAGGTTCGCAGCGGGTTGCGCGCCGACGACGCCGGTGCGGGCAACGAAGGCCCCGATGGCGCCGGCAATAATGCATCCGTGTACGATTCGATGAAATCCGGCTTTAACACCAGCCTGTTCGTAGCGCATTGGCTTCAGACTCTGGCGTGGGTGTCCATTGGCTCAATGATCGTGTGGCCGATCATCTTCAGGTCGGTTCACATCGATTTTTCCCCAATCTTTCTATTTTGGGCTGCGTCCGCGATAAAACGGCGAAGCCGATCGGCGCGGAGATGGGTGCTTGGGCTCGGTGCCGTCGGTCTTACCGCCCTGACGCTGATGTTGCTATGGATCACCTTTGCTGGCACCGGCCGCGTTTTTGTCGACCCCGGGCCCGGCTTCCGGCGAAATGCTGCGGTCTGGGAGATCGCGCTCGCCGCAGTTTCGTTTGCAGCGTTGATTTGCATCCCGATGATCGTGCTAATGTCGCAGCGCGCCCGAAGGCAGTTCGGATGCGGGGCGTATTGAAGTTTCTATTGCACCGCTGCTTTGCCAATCTGATTCGGACTATCCTGTCACTCTCTCCACTATTTCTGTACATGGCTGATAACTACGGCGACAGTCCGGTTAAGCCAAATTGTTGACAAACCGTGGCAGTTCGACATTGTCCGCTTCGATCTGCATCACGACCCGGTTAAACGTGATGCGAATTATCTGGATCTCTGGCTGAAGCGAGCAAGCGAAGTGCGCCGGCTCCGTTTCATTCAGCCCTCATCCATTAAGTTAGAGAAGGGATTTCCACAGCCAACTCGTGGCATGATTATCCTTGATGTGCGGCATCGGGGCTGGGAGGACGTTCGGGTGGAAGTCGCAGTTTTTGAAGCATCTGAAGGCGGGATCACATTCTTTGCGAAAGATGTGATCGAACTTGGCGTCCGGGCGCGCGAATAGCCGCAGCTAAAACCAACGCAACCACGTCCCGCAATCTCGTCGAGTGAGAGTCAATCGGCGGCACCGTCGCTTGGAGGTCAGCTCGACGTGCTGCTTTGCCCATCGCGCGGCGCATTGTTTTCGGCGATGGGACAAATGCGGCGACATCGCCCCGGCAACGAACTCCGGCCGTCATCGTTGGCGAGCACCTTCAATCGCACTATGCTCGCGTGAATATGCCGATGGAGATTTTGCCAAGTATAGATTTGCGCGCCGGCCGGGTGGTGCGTTTGAAGCAGGGGGATTATGCGCGGCAGATTGATTACGACGTCGATCCGGTAACGGTGGCGCGGGAATATGCGGCCGCCGGGGCTTCATGGATCCACATTGTCGATCTCGACGGCGCGAAGGAAGGCCGGCCGATGCAGACAGAACTCATCGGCGCCATCGTTCGTTCGACAGGACTGCGCGCCGAAGTCGGCGGGGGGATTCGTTCCGGCGACGATGTCCAGCGCCTGATCGAAGCGGGTGTGTCGCGCGTCGTCGTCGGCACACGCGCTTTTGAAGATTGGAACGGGTTCAAGGCGATGTCTCACGCGCCGGCCATGCGCGATCGCATCGTGCTGGCTGTAGATGCCAGGGATGGAATCGTCGCCACGCGCGGGTGGATGGCATCCTCAGGGCGCAGCGCGCTTGATGTGGCACGCGAGGCGAGCGATTGGCCGCTGGCGGCGCTGCTGTACACGGATGTCGCGAAGGATGGGATGTTGTCGGGCCCGAATTTCGAGCAGACCCACCTTCTGGCACAGGCAGGAAATGTGCCCGTGATTGCCTCCGGCGGCGTAGGCAGCATCGAACACGTCCGCCGGCTGACGACAATTGGCGTGTGGGGCGCGATCATCGGGCGGAGTCTGTATGAAGGAACCGTGGATCTGGCGGAGGCGATAAAGGTCGCTTCGGGCGCGGCGCCAGGGCGTTGATGTCGAAGTGTTACCCGCTCAAACCTATTACGCGATCAACAAATCCACGCGCACCCTCACCGCATCGCACACCGATGCCCGTCCGGCCAGAAGCCATTCACTTGCCCGCAAATTTTGCCAGCGACAGCTTCCCATCCTTGAACGCAACAACCTGCCCGCCGATGACGAGGGTCTCGCCGGAAACCGTTGCGTCGGGGTGTTTGCCGTCACTGCAAAGCGTGAGGATGTTGATCGTCGCGTCGCCCAGCTTGACGCTCTGCACGCGCATTTTGGCAGTTGCCTTGATGGGTTTGATGTTCGAACCGACGTTGACCACAAGCCCATCAGCACCGCTGGCTTTGGAATAATCGACCGCGATCGCCCAGCCCTCCGTGGCGATCAGGGCGCTGCCGTCCGAGGCGGCGCTGTATTGAGTAACGGCCGCACCGCGGCGGGGTTCGCCGAAATTGATGCGTTCGCCAAGCCCCCAGACCATCACGTCGCGCGGCTTGGTGCCATCCGGCTGCTTGATCAGAACAGTGGTGACGATGTCCTGCTTGTCCTCAAATCGGTTCCGGCAGACGAAGTATTCGTAAAGATGGTCGCGCGTCGCCAGCGGCATCACCTCGGCCGGATTCTTCTCTGCGATATTCGAGAATGTCGGCCAGTTCAGCAGCGCCATCATGCAGCGATGTGGATAGCCCGACAGAGTGTCAAACTCATCCGTCGAGCGATCCGGCTGAACCTCGTGGTTGTAGATCCAGAGCAGGCCGGGTTTGTACTTGTCGCCCAATGCACCAAAATTTTCGCAGAAGTGCCCGCCGTGGCTGAAGCCATCGCGTTCACGGTAAAAATTTTCGCTGCCGTAGGTCGAGCCCATGTTGGAACGATAGGGAATCACCGCCGGCGACCCAAGGATCATGAGGCATCGCGGAACCATCGTCAGATAGTTCAGGTTCGTCCGCTCGACATTCGCATAATCGTGGCCAAGCACATTTTTCAACGCCTGCACGTAGCAGAGGAACGCGCCCTGGGTGCCGACAGTGCTGGCACCCCAACCTTCGCTGTAGTAACCGCCATCGCCCCATCCGGCGGAAAGGTTGCGAATGACTTCACGCTCGCCAGTTTCGATGTATTTGGAGATCAGTTCTCTGTCGGTTCCGGGGTCGCCCTGGATCGCGAGCACAGCCAGACCACAGCCGCCAATGACCGCGCCATAGTGATTGGATCCCGGGCCCTGCTTGGTCTGGAGAATCATCGTCCTGAGCGTGATGCCCTCGGCATTGTTCCATTCGCCCCCTTTTGTATCGCTGTAGTTTTGAATGGCTTGTGCGATCTTCTGGCGATAATCATCGTCCCACGCGTCATAACAAAGATCGTACGCAACCGCCGTCCACGCGATGCTCGGCCCGGCGCGCAGCTCTCCACCCGGGGCGACCCACGCATAACGGTCATCAAAGTTGCGCTGGCTGGCCAGACCCTTGTCCACGCATTGCTTCGCCAGTTCGGCGTATTTTTTGTCGCCGGTCAACTGGTAGAGAAACCCGAAACCGGCGCCGTGCGAAATGGAGTATGCGCCGGGCTTGTATTTGAAACCGCCTTTCTCATACGCCGCCTTCGCTGGGTTGAAGAGCGTCGGCATCGATTCACCGTCAGAACCGTTCAGAAGCTCGCGCAGGCGATTGATGATCCGCCGGCCTTCCGGTGTCGCGGCGCGGCGCTGAAGCTCGGGCACGTCGGCCTTCGAGAAAAACAATCGAGGATGCTGGCCAGGCGCAATTTTTTTGAATCCCTCAACGTCGCTGAACCACGGTCGATCATCCTTCACCACATTGCTGATCACCGCACCCTTGTGCGCATCGCCTCGAAAATATCCTGAAATTTCATGATCTTTTCCATCCTCGGTCGCGTACTTGCCCGACCAGGTTCCAACCAGCCAACCCGACACGCGATACCCCTCAACCTGAATCGTAAAACTCGCGCGTTCGCCGTCGAGCGTGTCGCCATCAAACGTCATCGCGCCTTTGAACTGGTTGCCATCAAAGGTCATGTTTTCCGGCACGTCGAGTGGCTGATAGTCATAGGCACGGCTGCGCAAATCCATCTGGCCGAACCTTGCCGAAACTGCCTTGCCGTCTTTGATCCCGATGGAAAGCGCCCGACGCCGCGAAAAGTTTTCTTTGGCGTTTCCCGGCACCAGATTGTAAATCGCAAGATCGTATGAAGTATCCGACAGGTCGGCCGGCTCGCCGACAGCGCCAAGCCCGCCTTGCACTTTGCCGTCCGTCTTTGGCGCCAAGCCGCAGTTCTTCAGCTCTGTCGCGTCGCCCTCTACGGTCGAGCTCCACGTTCCGATAAGGCTCGCAAGTTCTTGCGCATTTCGGGCAGGCTTGATCGCCACGTCGAGCGACAGCGTGGCATGCCGCACCTTCTGATCGGCCGGTATCCATGGGTCCGGTACAAGCGTGACATCCGCAGTCCCGGAAAGATGTCCGTCACGGACGACCAGCTTCGACGCATCCACTGGCATCAGCGCCGTATTCCAGACGGCTTTGCCGTCGATGGTTGCCGTGCCCAGTCCGCCGGCCCAGACGCCGGCGCGGCGGACGAGATACACATTCAATCGCTTGGGCTTGCCGCGCTTTTCGCCCAGGAAAAAGCCTTCCAGCGGCAGAGCATAAAAGGCGTTGTCCGGATCAACGCTGGCCGGACCGCCAGCCGCAGGCGCGCTGGATTGCCCGTGCAAATCGCGCGGCGTAATGATTGCCAGCACGCAAAGCGAGAAGCACAAAAATCCGCTGCGCATCGAACGTTTGGGTCGGATCATAATTTGCCGTTTGGATGTTGGATCAAATCAATTGAAAACCGTCGCGCCCGTCCCGCGGAAATGATTGAGCGGGCGCGCGCTGGATCTGCACCCTCAATACTCCCGCCGTCTCAAGTTGTGGCCGATGCTTGTAAAAATCAGCGATTTTCAAACGTGCACTGATTGTCCTTCGAGACAGCACCTTCAAATACCTTACCGCCTGCTTCCACATGCAGCTTGCCGCTCATCCATGCCTGTCGGATCGGCGAATCGCCGCCGTCGGCCGGCCTCCAGCAATCCTGCTCGTGGTCCCAATCGCGCGCCTTGCCGTCGCGCAACACCTCGGGCCGCTCGTTTTCGCGGTTGTGTACGAGCGCAAGAGTTTTGCCGTCGATTCCTTTCATCGCGACCTTTCCCTTCGCAATTTCCGAAACGTCAAG
>JBBQCK010000132.1:0-7079 GCA_038318605.1 Tepidisphaerales bacterium
GGTCGATTTGCCTGTTGATCGTGCTGATTGGCATCTACCTGCACAGCCGCGCCG
The DNA here is from genome assembly GCA_038318605.1 of Tepidisphaerales bacterium. Taxonomy (GTDB): domain Bacteria; phylum Planctomycetota; class Phycisphaerae; order Tepidisphaerales; family Tepidisphaeraceae; genus JBBQCK01. The sequence goes on from JBBQCK010000132.1 coordinate 55, forward strand.
TATTTCCCGCGACGCCCGAACATCCTGTCGCCGGGACGTTTGATCTCGTCAAGCTCGCTGGTCCCGCGATGCGCGCCGAACTGGGCGCGGCCGGCGAGCATTTCGGCGCGGGCAAGGCGTTTTTTCTTCTTGCTATGGCGGCCTTTCTCATCAAATTGCCGTGCGCGCCTCTGCATACCTGGCTTCCCGATGCCCACGTTCAGGCACCCACGCCAATCAGCATGATCCTTGCCGCCTTGCTGTTGAAGATGGGTGGCTACGGCATATTTCGCATCGCCTATCCACTCTTTCCCGATGCGGCGCGGCATTTCTGGATGCTTTTCGCCATCCTTGGCGTCGGGAGCATCATTTACGGCGCGCTGGTGGCAATGGCGCAGAGCGATTTCAAACGCCTGGTTGCCTATTCATCTGTTTCACACATGGGCTATGTCGTCCTGGGCGCGGCCATGATGACACCCGCCGCCACTAGCGGCGCATTGTTTATGATGGTCGCCCACGGCATAACCAGCGCCGCGATGTTCTTTATCGTCGGAATTATTTACGACCGCGCCAACCATCGCGAGATCGGGCGGTTTGGCGGCCTCTCGGGCACGATGCCGCTTTACACAGGCCTCTCATCCGTTGCCTTTTTCGCGAGCCTTGGCTTGCCTGGACTTTGCGGCTTCATCGGCGAGGTGCTGGTACTTCTCGGGACATTTCAGGCCGCCCGGCCCGATTCAATTCTTATGATCTGGGCAAGTGCGCGCAACGTCGATCCACATGGTGCCATCGTCGCCCTGGCCTCGATCGCCTGTTTCGGCGTTGTGCTGACGGCTGCTTATATGCTCTGGACGCTGCAGCGCGTTTTCTTCGGCGCCGCCCGACCGGAACATCGCGCGTATCCAGAAATCTCGCGGCTTGAGATCAGCGTCCTTGCGCCGCTCGCGGCGATGGCAATTGCATTGGGTATTCTTCCTTCGCTGTTCGTCTTCACCTTCACCGACGCGACGGTGCGCACGATGTTTTCGATCTTTTCCTAAAGGCTTGGTGCGATGTTCGCGGCGATTGCACAAACCGGACTCCCCTTCATCCCATCCGGCGCCGATCTTCGGTCGCTGGCTGCGGAGACTGGTCTGACGATCGGCATCGTCGCCGTTTTGTTTGCCGCACTCGCCTGGCCGCGCAACAACGCCCGCGCGGGAGTGACGGCCCTTCTTGCGCTGGTTGCCTCGCTGATTGGCCTGATCGCCTGCGCACCACACGCCAGCCATCCCACGATGCTGCTGCGCGGTATGCTTCTGACCGATGCGCCAGCGGTTTTGTTCAAGGGGCTTTTGCTGCTCTTTACGATCGGCGTCGTGCTTTTGTGGCGCTCAACCACCGCCAGCGCCATGCGGCCCGGCGACGCCAGCGAGTTCTTCGTTCTGCTGCTGGGGGCGACTCTCGGCATGTCTCTGATGGCATCCACGTCGAACCTTCTTTTGATCGTGATGGCGGTCGAAATGGCCAGCCTTCCCTCGTATGTGCTGGCGGGCTTTCGCAAGACGCATCGGCTCGGCTCCGAGGCTTCGTTAAAATATGTTCTGTTCGGTGCCGCCTGCAGCGCCGTGATGATCTACGGTACCTCGCTCCTTTATGGCCTCTTCGGTTCCTTGCGCCTTGATGAGATCGCCGCAGCACTCTCCAAATCCGGCCAGACTGGCGGCATCCTGTTTGTTTTTGGCATTGCCGGCCTGATCGTCGGCATCGGTTTCAAAATCGCCGCGGTGCCTTTTCACTTCTGGTGCCCGGATGTCTTTGAAGGCGCAGGCATTGACGTCACCACATTTTTGTCAGTGGCGTCCAAGGGCGCCGGCTTAATGCTTTTGCTGCGCGTCGTCGCAACGCTCACCGGCCCGCTTGATCCGCACAGCCAGTTCCCGATCGCGCTCGCCGGCGTTCTTGGGATAATGGGGGCGACCACAGCGACGGCAGGGAATCTGGGCGCGCTGGTCCAACAAAACATCAAGCGCCTGCTGGCCTACAGTTCGATCGCCCATGCCGGATACATGGTGTGCGCATTGTCATTGCTGATGGGTGGTGCCTCGTCCGTCCGCGCCGCCGACGCCGCGCAGGCTATTCTTGTCTATATCGCCGTCTACATGGTGATGAATCTCGGCGCGTTCGCCGTGGCTGGCGTCGTCGCCCGCGCAACGGGCTCCGAGGGGATCGATCGCTTCGCGGCATTGGGCCGGCGGCATCCGATCCTGGCGCTGTCGATGGCCGCCTGCCTGTTCAGCCTGATCGGCCTGCCGCCGTTTGCAGGGTTCGGCGCCAAACTCTGGCTAATGAAAGCCCTCGCCCAATCGGGCGGCCTCTGGTGGGGCCTTGTCGGCGTCATTGCCCTCAACGCCATCATCAGCATCTACTACTACGCCCGCATCATCCGAATGATGTATCTGACCGAATCCACTGAAACCGCTCCAATCGCCGCCGCACCGATGGGCGTGGCGCTGGCCGGCGCGTGCGCCGTATCGCTTCTGGGGGCATTTCTGTTCTTCAGCCCACTGCTGGAACTGGCGGGCCGATTCACGAGAGACTGGAAGCAGCAAACACGAGCCATCGATTTGGGCGGGAATCGGTAGGCGGTGCTGCCGGGGGTAGGCAGGGGAAAAGTAGAAGATTGCTCGGTGTAAGTTCTTCCTGTTTTGTTGCTGCCTAATGTTTCGAAACTGTAGTAAATGTTTGCAGGTGACCACATGCGGACCTTCCGTACTCTCTGCATCCCGTTCTGCCGTGCCTGCCATTTGGGATTTCGATGCTTGAAACGCCGCCCGATTTCTTCCGCCCATACCGCATCCTTTCGATCGCGAGGGCGCCCGAAGTTTTAAGATTTCAGCGGAATCGATTGAGATCCTCCCTGGAGGTACAGTGGGCAGGGGATGATGTCGATGCATGGTCTTGGCGTGTCTGGTTCACGCAGCGCAGGCGACAGTGATTTCAGAGTACGCAGTGCGATTTATGATGAGGCGCCGAATGGAGTTTCCATGAACAGGCAAATCCGGCTGGGCATTGTCGGATGCGGTTCGATTGTGCAGGCGGTTCATCTGCCGGCACTTGCCAAATGCGGGCAGTTTACCGTAAAGGCATTCGCCGAGGCCGACGATCGCCGCCGATTGGAGGCCGGTGGGCGGCTGCGCGATGCGCGCGGGCATGCCGACTGGCGCGAGGTCGTTCGGGATACCGAAATTGACGCGATACTAATAGCCCTGCCGACCGGTCTGCATGCCGAGTCTGCGATTGCGGCATTTGAAGCGGGCAAGCACGTTTATCTGGAAAAGCCAATCTCGTCAACGGTGGCCGACGGCCGGGCGGTTGTGGAAAACTGGCGGCGGTCGGGCAGGGTCGGCATGACCGGATTCAATTACCGCTTTAGTCCAATCTATGCGGAGCTTCGGCGCGCGATTGGCTCGGGTCGAATCGGCGAAATCGTGCAGGTACGATCGGTATTCTCCACCACCGCGCGGAACGCGCCGTCCTGGAAGCGCCTGCGCAGCAGCGGCGGCGGCGTGCTGCTCGATCTGGCTTCACATCACGTCGATCTGGTCTGTCATCTGCTGGGCTCGCGCGTCGAAAGGGTTTCAGCAACGGTGCGGTCGGTTGGAATGGAGGATGACACTGCGGAGCTTCAGATGACATTGACCAGTGGGCAGAGCGCACAATCATTCTTCTCGTTGGCGTCGATTGAAGAGGATAAGATTGAGGTGTATGGCGCGTCCGGGAAGCTAACGGCCGATAGATACAATTCCGTCGCCTTGAGATTCGAGCCATCACTGCGATGCGGAACCGTGGGTTCGAAAATCGGTGATTCGTTCCGGGCGATTCGTCAACTTCCCGCGATGGCGAAGAAGGCATTGTCGCGCGGCTATGAGGGTTCATATGCTGCCGCGTTCGATACCTTCGCACGGGCCATCCGCGATGGTGTCGAAGCGAAGCCGAGTCTGGCGGACGGATTGCGGAGTCTGCTGGTCATTGATGCGGCGGAGCGATCGGCGGTCACCGGTGCGGCGGTCGCGGTGGAGAAGGATGACGAATGTGCGCCAGCGGGGGGCGAAAAATGAGCGAACAGAACGTCCATGTCGGGCCCATATTATCGGTGATCGTCGCGATGCCGGGGGAGAAGTCCGAGGCGCACCTCAGTGTGCTTGAGAGCTTCGCGGCGGAGAACATTACGGGCCACATCGAAGTGATCATCTTGGCAGCAAAACGAGCGATGGTTCGACTGCCCGCAGGCGCGCTGAGCTCCTTGCATTTGCTGCGGGGCATCGAAATTGCGGTAAAAGAGCTCGAAATTCTCCAGCGCTCATTGCGGAAGTACGCCGCGAAGTCAATTGCGCTCGGCCGCTGATTGTCGGTGACGGACCGCAACGGCAGTCAATCAGGGCTCTGGCGGCACAATTGAATTGCGAATCGGCGATTGAGTTTGCCGGCCATCGTCCGCATCGCGACGCGGAGGAGCGTCTTGCGCATGACGTGATCCAAGTCGGCCCATCGACATGGGCGGAGCCATTTGGCCTTGTTGCTGTGGAAGGAACGATGCGCGGCGCGGCGGAGATCGCAAGCAGCACCGGCGGACTGGCAGAAATTGTACGCGATGGAGAAACCGGGCTGCTTGTCGGGCGGGGTGAGGTCAACTCGTTGGCTTCTGCACTGCGGCAGTTGCTTCTGAATTGTAATAAGGCCCGCGCCTTGGGCGCCGCCGGGCGCTGCGTTGCCATGGCAGAATATACAGAATCGCTCTGCTGTGACAGATTCGAGAGCGTGCATAAGTCTCTGATTGCCGAACAGATGAATTGCGGGCGCAGCAACACGTTGGTGACGACGCCGATGTTCCTTAATCGGTGAAAAGGCGTTGCGATGAATATTGATTTTCGCTACGTCGTCTCATCATCCGCGGATGGTTTATACGCGGCGACGATCTGCTGCTGCACCTGTGGCGGGACGGGGTCGTAGTGGCTTAATTCCATTACGAAGCTGCCCTGGCCGCCGGTTACGCTTTTCAGGTGGCTTTGATACTGCATGACTTCAGAGAGGGGGGCTTGGGCTCGGACTACGGCCATTCCGCCGGGGGTAAAGTCCTGGCCGTGGATTCGGCCTCGTTTGCCGCTCAGATCACCGGTTATGGCACCGACATATTGTTCAGGGATGGTCACTTCCATGTTGACGATAGGCTCGAGCAGGGCAGGGTGGGCCTTGGCAATGGCGTCGCGGAAGGCGTATTTGCCGGCCGCCCGGAAAGCGACTTCCTTTGAATCAACGGGGTGGTGTTTGCCGTCGTAGACGATGACCTTCACATCCTGCAGTGGATAGCCCGCCAGGACGCCGGATTCCATTACATCGCGCACGCCTTTTTCGATGGCGGGAACGTACTGGCCGGGGATGGAGCCGCCGAAAATTTCGTCGGCGAATTCAAATCCCTTTCCGCGCTCGGTAGGTTCGATGCGGAGAAAAACCTCGCCAAACTGGCCAGCTCCGCCGGTCTGTTTTTTGTGGCGGTGGTGACCCTCGGCCTTTATCTGGATGGTTTCGCGGTAGGCGATCTTGGGAGGCTTCACATCCACATCCAGCCCGCGATTTTTCAGCCGTTCGAGCACCAGCCGCAGATGCAGTTCGCCGATTCCGCTTATGACCATTTCGTGCGTCTGGCGATCAACGGTTACACGGAAGGTTGGGTCTTCCTCGACGATTTTGTGTAATGCGCCGCTGATTTTCTGTTCATCCGCACGGTTTTTGGGGCTGATCGCCAGCGCGTACATCGGCGTGGGATAACGCAGGGGCTTGAGATGAACGCTGTCGAGCGCGTGATCGTCGTGCAATACGTCGTTAGCGTGCAGTTCGTCAATTTTGGCGACGGCACCGATGTCGCCAGTGATGATTTCACGCGCCTCGCGATGGTCCTTGCCCTGAAGGTGAAACACATGGGCAAGCTTGACGGGTTTTTTATTGTGGCCGATGTAAACCTGCGATTGCCCGCGGCAGGCGCCCTGATGAACGCGAAAGACCGAGAGCTTTCCGATGAACGGATCGGTTGTCACTTTGAAAACGTGCGCCAGTAAGGGCTGGCTGGTTTCCTCGTGGACCTCGAAAGCGCGCTCCGCGGCACCCTCGCCGCTTAAAAATTCGGGCATGTTCGCCTCGAGTGGATTTGGAAAATGCAGCACGATCGCTTCGAGCAATTCATTGATGCCGACGCCGTTTTTCGCATCCGTGAATAGAATGGGCACGACATGGCCCGCGTCCATGGCGCGCTCGAATGGGTCGTGGAGCGCGCCGTAGTCAGGTTCTTCGCCGCCGAGGTACTTTTCGAGGAGGTTTTCGTCCACCTCGACGATCTGATCGAGAATGGCCGCGTGGCAGCGTTTTACGGTGTCAAAGTCTGATGTTCCATCGCTGCCGAGCAGGCATTCGACGACCGACTTGTGGCCGTTGCCGGGGAGGTTGATGGGCAGACATTCAGTGCCGAAGGTTTCGCGGATGCGCTCGACGAGCTGTGGCAGATCGGTGTCGGGCGCGTCGATTTTGTTGACGACGATCGCGCGGCAGAGATTTCGTTCCTGAGCAAGCTCCATGATGCGGCGGGTCATCACTTCGATGCCAGCCGACGCATTAATAACGACGACCACTGTCTCGACGGCCGGGAGGCATTGAATCGCCTGACCCAGGAGATCGGGAGAGCCGGGGGTGTCGATCAGGTTGATGCGCTTGCCCTGGTGGTCGAGATGAAGGATCGAAGAATAAATGGAGTGGCCATGCTCTTTTTCCTCCTTTTCAAAGTCGCTGAGGCTCGCGCCTTCGGCGCCCTTGCGTGAAACGACGCCCGCAGCGTGAAGCATGGCATCGGCAAGGCTGGTTTTTCCAGAAGCTCCATGGCCTGCGAGCAGGACATTGCGAATATCACCGGTTGAATAGTCGGCCATGGCGCGGTCTCCATTGTTTGAACTGGACGTGATCCAGAGAATATCGCGCGGAGGGGATGGGGGGAAGACGGGGGCCGGGGGAGTTGCTGG
>JBBQCK010000133.1:0-7025 GCA_038318605.1 Tepidisphaerales bacterium
GGCTATATGAACGGCATGGCGCAGCTCACGACTAGCAGGCGAGCCTTGTCGGTGTGTTTCTTACCGACGCCGCGCCCGACACGACGTCGGCACCGTCGAACCTGGATATGAGCAGCGCGGCGGCGATGGATTACACTTCGATCTCGCCGGAGCTCAAGCAGGTTTTCTTCATCGGCGATGGCAAGCGCAACGACGGCACGCTGCAGCAGATCGTCGTGCCGGCCGGCGCGACGCGCTTTTACCTGGGCATGCACGACAACATCAACTGGGCCAACAACAGCGGGTACTACTTCGTCACGGTCAACGGCACGGCGGCAACGATTTCGACGGTGAAGTAGCATTTCGTTGCGGCCGCGCGCCGCACGGCGCATCGATACAACGTCCGATATCCCTGTGCCACGAATAATTGTCTCCCGGCAACGCCCGCGCTTTTGCGGGGGTATAATTACCGCGTTGCGCCACCGGAAAATCCGGCCGGCGCAGAAATCGTTCGCGGAGTTCGGGAGACATATTTATGCGCCGTATTGACTGGATGCTCGCAGCCGTGGTCGGCACGATTGGATGGACCGCCCTTGCCGGCGAAATCGCCCTGACCAATGCATCATTTGAAAACCCCAACCTGCCCAAGGGAACACAGGGTTATCCCGGCGCGCCGAATTGGAATACGCCGGGGCCGGTCCTTACCGAGGTTGCGCCAGGCATTTTCATCAACACCAACGCCGGAATCTTCATCAACGATCCGGACAAGAACAATGACACCTTTACCGATCCTGACTGGATCGACAACGCCAGCGGCGACGGCACGGGATTCGACAACTGCGCGTTTCTCGCGGCACTGTCCGGAAATGAGTTCTGGCAACCCGTCAACGGCGTGCTGACGCAGGCGGGCATGAAATACATTCTCAGCGCCGACATCGCGCACAACTATGGTGGCGGCAACCCGGCTTTCCAGCCCGATTCGACCGCGAAGGTCACCCTCGCGCTTTTCTATCTCGATGACAACAACGATCGACAACTGCTCGCATCACGTGATGTAGTCATGGGCGCCGACAATCTCGAAGCGACGCACTTTCTCAATTTCAGCGCCGAGTCTGCAATCCTGGCCCCCGGCTCGTCTGTTGGCCGGTCGCTCGTGGTATCGCTGCTCAGCAGCAGCCCTGTCGATAACTCCGGCGGGTTCTTCGATATCGACAACGTGCAGCTCGTCGCGGTTCCCGAACCGGCGTCGTTTGGTATGCTCACGCTCGCAACACTCGCCGTCGCGGCCCGTCGCCGGCGATAAGCGCCGACCCAACCCCGGTGGCCCGCCTCATGCGCAGATTCCGGCCAGCGATCTCCGCTTTTACGCTCGTCGAGCTGCTCGTGGTAATTGGCATTATCGCGGTGCTGATTGGCGTGCTTGTGCCCGTGCTGGCCCGCGCCCGGGCCATCGCGCGGCAGGCCGCCTGTGCCAGCAATCTGCGGCAGATCGGCATCGCCATCCACGCCTACGCCGATTCAAACAATGGCTGTATTCCGTACGGGCCGAAGGCGCCGGCCTTTACTGCCAGTAACTTCTATCCCACCACCGGGTCGGTTACGAGCCTGATTTCGCTCGAAACCGGCGCGCCTGTTGGCCTGGGGCTGCTGCTCGATTCGTATCTTTCGCAGTCCAAGCGCGTGCTTTTCTGCCCCGATCCCGATCAAAGCGAGTCGGCGGATTTCGAGCTGTCAAAAGTCGGCGTCAAACAGGCCCAGGGGGATTACTTTTATCGCCACGCGTCGGGCGGGGATATCTATTGGCCGCCAGGGACTGAGCATCTCAAGCTCGGCAACCTCGGCGACAACAATCAGGGTGAAAAAATCCGCGCGCTGGCGATGGACGCGAACTATCTTGCTCACCCGTCGATCGCGTTGTTCGGCGTGCAACAGCGCACGTTTCATTCGCAACGCCGCGCCAATGCGCTGTATTCGGATGGCCACGTCGATACGCTCGACAACGAAACCGGACGCTACACCGCCGACGCGCGCGCATACGTCTATGACAGCTTCGCGAAGATCCTCGCGGCGCTCGAAAATGCGGACCGACAATGATTGCGGTCACTCTCCCATTGGGGGCGCGCCGGGCATTTCCATCGGTGGGGCCGGCCGGTGCGGCGGCTTGCTGAGGTCGGCCTTCAACTGATCCACCACATCGCGACTGACCTCAAATCGCAGGCCGCCGGACTCGCAGATGATGGGTTTTGCATCTCCCTCATCGGTGAAGAAAAACACGCGCTTGGCCGCGCTGCGTGAACCTTCGATGCCCGTCGATAGCGTCAGTATGTATGCCGCCGCCGGCTGGGTGGTCGGGCCGGTTGTTTCGAGATACTTCGTCGCCCGCAGCGGATCAAACGCCGCCAGCAGCGCCTCGATCGCCTCATCATTGGCCGGGCCTGAAGCATCGCCTGACAGCGTCCACGTTGCCGCCGGTGCGCTGGCCGGGCCGGCAGATGTTTCAGTTGTCGCCGCCGCGCTGGTCGTCGGCTCGGTTGCCGCCGGCGTGGTTGCCACAAGTGTGGTCGTTGCGGGCGGGGTCGTTGCGGGCGCATTTGTTGCCGGCACGGTCGTCGCGTTGTTATCGGTCGGCCGGGCCGCCGTACGCTGCACCACGATTTCCCGATGCTTCGCCGCGGCAGCCGGCTGAGTTGTCGCGGGCATGTCCGTCACGATTGAAATGCGCTGCACCGTATCGGCCGGAACCTTCGCCACCGTGCGATCGCGCAGATCCATCGCCTTGAGCCCAAGAAAATACTTCATCGCGTCGGCGTCGATTTTCGCTACTTCGTCGGATGTCGCCGACGAGGCATACGCCGTCTGCTGGTGTGCGTCGGCATAGACGCCAAACCGCAGCTTGCTGACGCCCGATTCTCCCGCAAAGCCGGCAGGCTGGGTTGTTGGCTGGGTGCTGGGCGCGCGGGTGGACATTGCGACGGTAGTGAGGGGCTTGGCCAGACCGGAGAACTTCGGATCGATGCTGCCGGGCTTTACAAATTCTCGTGCCTCGGCGCCGGTTGCCTTGCGCAGAAGTTCATCCACCTCGGTGGCGTCGGCCGCCATTGCGCGCGGCGCAATGATCTTCCACACGCCGTCGATTTCGTTCAGCACGATCGGCCCATCGCCGGCGCCGTTAAATACCGCAACCTGGCGCACCGATTCGGGCGTCAGCGTTACCAGCTTTTTGGATCGGAGACCGGAGGCCATATCGACGATGTTCTTTTCCAGCCGGTCGCCCAATGCATCGCCCGAAACCGAATCGCCCATCGCCCCGCCGTCGATGCGGACATACAGATCGTCTCCCAGGCCGCTGCGATTGCCTATGGCGATGTTTGTTGTCTTGCCGGCGGTGGTTTTTGTCTGGATCACAAATCGCGGCGTCTTCAGGCCGACCTTGTCCAGATCGGCCGCGGGTACGATCACGCCGCGGGTTTTCAGATTGCTCAGTTGTCGAACCAGTTCGTTGGCGGCGCTGTCGTCGGCCGCGGTGTCGATGGGGCGCTTCATGCGCCAGCCACGGGTCTGCTTGTCGAGTTCGATGGCTGCGCCGTTTGCGGCGCGGATTTCGATATGCGCCAGCGTGTCCCCATCGTCTAACGCAATGACCGATCGCACATCACCGGCGGTTGGCGGCGCGGTTGTCGGGTTCTGGCTGCGGTTGCGGTCGATGATAAAAAACACCGCCGCCACCGCCAGCACGCCAAGCAGAATTGCAGTCGTTCGCAGGTTCATGGCTTTGTCACGTTAAACGTTCGCACATCCAATATGTCGCATCCGGCAGCCTCAGACCGCAGCAATCGTCTTAGTCGCGCCGGGCGACATACACCAGCATTCCCGCCGCGACCACCAGCAGCGGCAGACATGCCACCATCGCCACCTGCCAAACGCGCAGGGCGGGCTTGCTGATCGGCTCAATGCGGCTGACCTCCATGGCGGACGGGCTGATTGCGATCATCGTTTCGTTTTTTGAGAGCCAGTAGAGGCTGTTGAAAAAAAGCTCCTGGTTGCCGGGGAAACGCAGCACGCCGCGCTGCGCGGGATCGACCGCCTGCGCCACTTCCGGGTAAATCGTCAAAAATGGAATCGCCACCACGCGGCTGCCGTTTGCCCCCTCGGAGGCCGCGCCGCCATGCAGCGGCATGCCCGCGTCTCCCTTATCAGGGTTGTAGGCAATGTTCATAGTTCGGAGGCTTTCAAAATCCGTTTCGCCCCATGGCTTCATCGAGTCCGGGGCGGGCAGAAGCGGCTTCGCATTCCCGCTGGTGCGCACGACGCACATCTGCACGGCGCAATAATCGAGCGATTGCAATGGCTTTGTCAGCGGATGATCCCCGTAGCTTTCCATGATGAAGAGAAATGGAACGGCGCGCGCCAGGTCTTCCCATTGGCCGGTATTACGGCCGGCAGGAACTGGGATGCTCCGGTGAACGATCATTGCATCTGCGCGAATGTCGATGCCATATGGCGAAAGCGCCTGCGACATCGAATCAGCCGTCGGCTGCGTCAGGACCAGCGCGCTTCCGCCGGACTTGAGGTGATCTGAAAGCTTTTCCCCGATCGGGCCTGGCCCCATCATGCCGCCGCTCGGCAGCACCACCCATACCGCATCCTTCATCTGTTCATCGGTGGCATCCTGCGCCGCGGCCATCGGATCGGCGTCGCGCTGCTGGCCCATCCATCGAGAGGCATCCTTCTCCAGCACTTCGATGTTCTTGTCGTGCATCGCCTGCGCCAGCGCGGCGTACTGACTGCCTCCGCCCGACGGATCCATGCCGCCCAGGAGCGGTGGGCCTCCCGGACGTACAAAAACCACCCGCATCGGCTTTTTGCTTGTCACCGACAAAATCGCCCCGCTCACCTGTTGTTCGCCGCGAAATCTCGGCCGCGCCTGGCCGTTCATCACGTCGCGTTTGTCCGCCTCGCTCCAGAGCTGCGAACCCCACAATACGCGCATGTCATTTTCCCCCATCACCAGAATCGCATCCTGCGGCTTTTCGTCGCTTCCCGGCCGGCCCTGCTCTGTGCGGAGCGATCGCCGAAGCTCGTCCAGCTTTTCGACAGAGCCGAGCTTGTTCATCTTCTCGACCTGCTCATCCGCGATCTTTTTGGCGCGGTTGTAAGCGTCGATCGAGCCCGCCATATATTGCCGCAAACCTTCGGGCAGATTTTTGTCGTTCTTGTGGTCGGCAAAACCCGTCGCAAGGTCGCCGAGCTGGCTGGAAATGTCGCTCATCCGCGTCTTGACCTTATCGACCGCGCCTTTGTAGTTGGGAAGCGGTTCCTTCAATGTCTTGTCATTAGCGGCCTTCGCGTCCGCCAGCGCATCGGGGATGTCCGCCAGCGCCGCACCTATGAACGATATGCTGAAGTAGACCGAACCGTCCTCGATCTGGGCAAGCTGCTGCTTCAGTTTGGGCAACTCCCCTGCCACGAACGCATTGATCTCCGCGTAGCTGCTGGGAAAGTCCTTTTGGAGATACTCGCGAAACGCGGCCTCGCGCCCGCCGTAACGCTGTTTCACCTCGTCGATCAGCGCCTCGACCTTGGCGGCGTCGGCGACCTTGTCGATGACTTCGACATCGACGTTCTTGCTTCTCCGGCGATATTCCTCGAGCAGATCCCGCACCATCTCCGGCCGGTTGACGTCATCCGCTGTCCGCGTCTGGTCGTCATCGTCGGCCGAACCGCCTGCGATGGCCTGGGGCTTGACGCTCTGATAAACGCTGACCAACTTCACCTTCTGTTTCAGGTCATTCAATATGTTGACGGTCTGGGGCTTGAGGCTGTAGACGTTGCCGATGGTGGTGTCGATCGGCTTGAAGTGCGACCGATGCGTGAAGTAGACCGCCACCGCCGCCAGACAGACCACCACGATCGACGAGACCGCGACATTCACACCGTATTTTGCCCAGCGCTGGCGCTGCGTTTCGCCCGCGTCACCGGGGCTTGCTTCGCTCTTGCGCTCATTTGATTCACTCATTTCCATCGCCTCGCTTCGAGCACCCTGGTCGTCAGAAAGAGAAACACGGCCGTGAAACCGACGAAGAAGACCACGTGGGTAAAATCGATCACGCCCTTCGAGAAATCGACATAGCGTCGCATCACCGCCTGATTGATCACCCCGCGCCAGAAATCACTTGGCGCCGTCTCCTGATCCACCAGCCACGGGACGATTGTGCAGGCAAACAACACCCCGATCGCCGCGACGGCCGCCACCACCTGGCTGCGGGTGCATGCCGAGCAGAACAACCCCACCGACATGAACAGCGACCCCACCAGCACGATGCCCAGGTAGCCGCTGACGATTGGCCCGTAATCCGGATGCGAATAAATCCGCAGGACCACGACGTACAGGAGTGTTGGCAGCAACAGGATCACGAAGAAGCCGAATCCGCCGAAGAATTTTCCCAGGACGATGTCGCTGTCGCGGACCGGCGCGGTCATCAGCGTTTCGATGGTTCCGGTGCTGGTTTCCATCGCCAGAAGTCCCATCGAGAGGATGGGAATGATCAGCACCATCAGCCAGACCATCGAATTGAAAATGGTGCGCAGCGAGGCGGGCTGCCCCGGTGAGAAGTCCTTGATGAAAAACACGCCGCTGACGACGAGAAAGAGCGCCATCGCGACGTATGCCGTCGGGGAATAGAAATAGCTGCTTAGTTCTCGCCGCGCAATCGTCGGAGCCAGTGTCATGCGTTGTCGCCTCCTGCTTCATCCTTTGCCGATTCGTGTCCGGCCCGCGCCATTGCCTGGCCGGCCGTCACCTGCACGAAAAATTCTTCAAGTGTTGCGTGTTCCAGCCGGATCTCGCGCAGCGCCCAGCCGTTCTGCGCGACAACGCGGGCAATCTCCTCGCGAATATCGTAACCCTCGCGCGTGCGCACGGCGGCGGTGGCGTAATGCTTGTCCTGTCCGTTGACCGGCTCGATTATTTCCACCGTACCTGCCCCGGCGACGCGGCCGAGCGCCGCCTCAAGCTCTTTAATCGGGGCCTTGGCTTCGACGAGCAC
>JBBQCK010000134.1:0-7021 GCA_038318605.1 Tepidisphaerales bacterium
GTGATGGATTTTTCGGGGCGCGTAAGCGAACTGGGGCGCCAACCTTATTCGGCGCCAAAGTTTTTGATCAAATACCAGGATCGGATTCTTTATGGGACCGATCGCTACCCCGGCCGGCTCGATCAGCCGCGATATACGATCTACTACCGGTTTCTGGAAACGGACGATGAGTATTTCGACTATTTTGACCATCCGTTTCCGCCGAACGGCGACTGGAAAATTTATGGGGTTTTCCTGCCGGACGAGGTGCTGCAAAAGATCTATCACGAAAATGCGGATCGCGTGCTGCATTTGAAGCCCGCGGCCGATCGGTGAGCTATTTTGTTGGTGTTTTGCCGCATTCCAGACCATGCCACTTTCCCTTCTACTTGCGACGGCACTGCTGGTCATTGGCGTGATCCTTCGCTCGCGCGTGCGGCTGCTTGCGCGGCTTTATTTGCCGTCATCAGTTGTCGGGGGATTGCTCGGGTTTGTCGTTCTCTATAGCGCCCAACGCAATGCGACAGTGGGGGACTCGATTCGCATCGCGCGCGTGCAGATGGGGTCGTGGTCCACTCTGTTGATTTCGATCGTGTTTGCGGGGCTTTTGTTGGAGCGCCCGGAGCCACGGACGAACGAAACGCCGATTGACACCCTGCGTCAGGGAATGGCCGCGTGGATTGTGATACTCGGTCAGCTTGCGCTGGGGCTGCTCGCGGTGTGGTTGATGCAATTTGTCAGGCCCGTTTCGATACATCTCGGGCAGTTGTTGGAAGTCAGTTGGGCAGGGGGATTTGGATCATCCGGAGGCTGGGGCGATCTGCATGAACGGGCGCACCTGCTTCCCGGGGCACGCGATCTCGCTTTTTTTGGGGCGACGTCGGGTCTACTGTATGGCGTCCTGAGTGGGCTGGTATTGGTCAATCTGGCATTGCGGCGCGGTTGGACGGCTCGCCCGGCGGAACCCACGGAAGCTGTTGGAAAGATTGGCACTGAGGTTACGAACGAGGCGGATGCGATTGGGTTTGCGCGAATCCGCCGGGAGATTGTGGATCCGCTGACGTTGCAGGTTTTGTTGGTGCTGTCTGCGCTGGGTGTGGGATATGCGATGCAATGGGGCGTGCAATGGATCGGCGCGGCCGCTGGCGAACATGCCGCGAATTCGACCTCTGCGCGACTGCTGTCGCATGTCGAGGATCTGCCTTTGTTTTTGTTCGCACTTCTGGGTGGATGGATCGTGCGGCGCTGCCTGCAACTGGCGGGGCACGTTCAGCTCATCGATACGCGATCACTGCATCGAATCGGCGGGTTGGCGATGGATTTTCTGATTGTGTCGGCGCTGGCGGCGCTGCGGGTCGAGAAGGTCAGCAGTCTGCTCGTTCCGGTGCTGGTGCTTTGTGCGATAGGAGCGGTCTGGTGTGCGTTCAATTTGATCTGGATTTCGCCGCGCGTGCTTCCGCGAGAATGCTGGTTTGAACTTGGGCTTTTGAACTATGGATTTGCGACCGCGACAACCGCACAGGGAATGATGCTGCTGCGAATAGTCGATCGGGATTTGAAGACCGACGCTGCACGCATCTATGCGCTGGCGGCCCCGTTGACGGCGCCGTTTATCGGTGGGGGAATCATTACGTTCGCCCTTCCGGCGCTATTGCAGGAAGTGCATGCGATTTGGATCATTCTCGCGGCGGCGACCGGGGCAATTGCGCTGTATTTTGCTGGACGAAAGTTGACGCTTGATATCGAGCGTCAGGGCTCGCGAAGCCGCTCGATTGCTTCGCGCACCAGTTGAGGGGGCACATCATCGCGGACGACGGCCCGGCCGATGGCGCCATCGGGCAATACAAAACGGATGCGCCCTGCCTTTATCTTCTTGTCGAAGAGCATGGCATCCTCGATTGATTGCGTTTCCAGTGATAAGCCGCCGGTGGGCAGTCCTGCGCGTGCAAGGAGCGCGCGCACCCGTCCGACATCGCGATCGCCGGCGAGATCGAGCGCGCGCGCCAGGTGCATGGCGGCGCACATTCCGAGCGCAACGGCCTCGCCGTGGGCGTAGGCGAACTGCGAGACAATTTCGATGGCGTGGCCGAAGGTGTGCCCGAAATTGAGCTGTGCACGCTCGCCGCGTTCGTGTGGGTCGGCGACGACGATGCGGGCCTTGATCGCGACGTTGTGTGCGACCAGATCGGTGAGGAAGTCGAGATCGACGGTTAGCGCGCGATCGATGTTGGCTTCAAGCCGCGCGAATCCGTCGGCGTCGCGGATGATGTCATGCTTGACGCATTCGGCCAGCCCGCCGCGAATTTCGCGTTCTGGCAGCGTGGCGAGCAGCTCGGGGTCTGCGAGCACCAGTTTTGGCTGATGAAACGCGCCGATCAGATTTTTTCCGATGGCGTGGTCGATTCCGGTTTTGCCGCCGACGCTTGCATCCACCATTGCAAGGAGGGTGGTGGGGATCTGAATGAACGGAACACCGCGCAGCAGCGTCGCGGCGACAAATCCTGCGATGTCTCCGACAACGCCTCCGCCGAACGCAATGACCGGCGTTGATCGCTCGAGGCCAGCCGGCAGGATCGCATCGAAAATTGTTTCAATAGTTCGCAGATTCTTGTGGGCTTCGCCGGGCGGACTAACGGCGACGACGGGGGCGATTTGCGCATCGCCAAGGGATCGCTGGAGGGCTGCCAGATGCAGATCGGCGACGGTGCGATCGGAAATAACGACGGCGCGGCGTGCGGATGTTTTGGCCGCGATTTGCGCGCCCGCCTGCGCGAGCAGGCCGCGGCCGACGACGACGGGATAGGTTTCATCGCCGAGATTGACTTCGATGGATTGTGTTGCGGGCATGGCGATTGAATGGCGTTTGGAAAATGGGTTTTAACGCATCACTTGCCGGCCGCAAGTTCTCGGCTGCGGGACGCCGCGGCATGTAGCGCCGCGACGATGGATGCCTCGACGCCGCGCGATCGGAGCGTTTCGATGGCAGCGTGTGTCGTGCCATTGGGGGTGGTGACGTTGGCGCGAAGCGCTTCGGGCGATTCGCCGCCCTGCATCATCTCGGCGGCGCCGCGGGCGGTTTGAATTGCCAACTGTCGCGCGTCCGCCGGATCGAGGCCAAGTTCGACGCCGGCGGCGATCATTTGTTCGACAAGGAAATAAAAATATGCCGGGCCGGAACCGCTGATGGCGGTTACGGCGTGAATTTGCGATTCATCGACTTCGATGACAGCGCCGGCCGATTCGAAAATACGCCGCGCGATTTGCATGTCCTCGGCATTGGCGTGTTGGCCCGGTGCGATTGCGGACATTCCGCGGCCCACCGCCAGCGGTGTATTGGGCATTACGCGGACGATGCGCGCTTTTCGATCAACACCTGCGGCCAGTTCGATCGTTTCAGACGTAATCCCGGCGGCTATGGATACGAGTAACGTGTCTGGGTTCAGTCGATCCGCCATTTGGGAGACAACTTCAGCGACCTGATATGGCTTGACGGCCAGGAGGACGATGCGCGCCGGCGCAATGTCACGGGCCGATTCGGCCGTGATGATTTTCAATTCTGATTCGAAATAGGCCCGCCGCGTCGCATTGACATCGGCCGCAAGTATCTGTGATGGACGATACAGGCCGGCCGAGAGCACGCCGCGCGCGATGGCTTCGGCCATTTTTCCGGCGCCGATGAATGCAAGTTGAGTGGTCATTTCTGAAATCGTGAAAATAATGCGATCGTTGTCACGTTTCGAATGAAAAGTTGCAAGAGGGAATGGATGCTTGCCCTGCGAATAAAAGAACGCGCGATTGAGCTTGGTTTTGATCTGGTGGGCATTGCGCCGGCCGGGCCGTCGGTTTACGGAGATTTTTTGCGATCCTGGCTTGGGGCCGGCCGCGCGGGCGAAATGGCGTATCTTGAACGGCGGGTTGAGGAACGCATCGATCCCGGCACTTATTTCCCGGGTGCGAAGAGCGTTGTTTGCGTCGCCATGAATTATCATGCGCCGCTGAAACCGCGTCCGGCTGGTGAAATTGCGGCCCGCGGCCGGATTGCCCGATATGCATTGGGCGATGATTACCACGACGTGATGAAGCCGCGACTGCATGCGCTGGCGGATTTCATCCGACAGATTGCACCGGAATCGCAGACGCGGGCGGCCGTTGATACGGCACCCATTCTGGAACGCGAGCTGGCGATGCGCGCCGGCATCGGCTGGATCGGAAAAAACACCTGCGTCATCAATGAAGGCGTGGGCTCGTGGATTTTTCTCGGCGAGGTTCTGACGACGCTCGAACTTCCGGCCGATGTGCCGAGCGAGGATCATTGCGGCAGTTGTCGCCGGTGTCTGGATGCGTGTCCGACGGGTGCATTGACAGAGGCTTATGAAATCGACGCGCGGCGGTGTATCTCATATCTCACGATCGAACATCCCGGCGAATTGAGCGGGCCGGAGTCGAGCATGATTGGCGACTGGCTTTATGGATGCGACATCTGCCAGGATGTCTGTCCGCATAATGGGCGGGCGCTTGAAACGATCGATCCGGCGCTTACGCCGCGATTTGAACAAGGCTCGATCGAATTGGCGCAGGTTCTGGGTTGGGATGTGGACGACTACCGTCGCGCATTGCGCAATAGCGCGATGCGGCGGGTCAAACTGCCGGTCTGGCAGCGTAATGCGCGCGACGTTGAGACAAATCTGCACGAGCCTGCGGAGGGGCGGTAAAGGAAGCTGAAATTGGCGGCTGTCCCGGTGGCGCGACATCGCCTCTGGACGTGGATACATGGGCTGGTAGATTTGCCATCATGTTGAACATCCGCGATGCCAAAGAGTGCAAATACGATCTGGTTTCCCTCGGCGAATGCATGGTTCGCCTTTCCCCGCCGCAGCATGGCCGCATAGAGTTTGCGCCGATGCTCGAGGTGTGGGTGGGCGGGGGCGAGTACAACGTTTCCTACGCGCTGAGCCGGCTGGGCCTGCGGACTGGCTGGATTGGCGGGCTGAACAGCAGCCCGATGGGAGCGATTGTGCGCAATCATGCCCGCGCGGTGGGGATGGACGTGTCGCATGTCGTCGAGCGAAAGTATGACGGCGTTGGGAAGAAGGATCGCATCGGCCTGAACTTCACGGAAGTTGGCGTCGCCAAGCGCGGCAGCGTGACACTCTACGATCGCGGCCACACCGCGACCAGCGGCATGAAGCCAGGGGATGTGGACTGGAAGAAGCTTTTTCGCGAAGAAGGCGTTCGCTGGTTGCATACGGGCGGAATCTTTGCGGCGCTTTCGGAATCGACGCGACAGGTGGCGGCCGAGGCGGTGAAGGCGGCCCATGATGCGGGAACCATCGTGTCTTATGATCTTAATTTTCGCTCGAAGCTCTGGAGCTCGAAGGAAGCCATTGCAACCACCAAGCCATTGGTACCGTACATCGACTGTCTGATCGGCAATGAGGAGGATTTCGAGAAGGTGCTGGGTTACGAAGCCGAGGGCGTGGACGTTGAAAAATCGGGCAGCCTTGATGTCGGGCCATTCAAGAAGATGGTCGAGCGCGTCGTCGGCGATTTCAAGAACATCAAGGTTGTTGGCACAACGCTGCGCGGCGTGAAAACGGCGACGGTAAATGACTGGTCAGCGATCATGTGGGCCGGCGGGAAGTTCTACGATGGACCGCGTTTTGACGATCTGGAAATCGAGGATCGTGTGGGTGGTGGCGATGGTTTCGCGTCGGGCTTTACATATGGATTCCTGGCGGGCAAAGGGCCGCAAGAATGCGTGAATCTTGGCGTTGCGCATGGTGCGATGTTGATGAGCACAATGGGCGACTCGAGCCAGATCACTCTGGAAGAACTGAGCCACATTGCGGGTGGGGGGAGTGCGCGGATTAAACGATGAGGGCAAGTGGCGAGTCACCCAAGAACTTGACCGTTCGGAATTTTCCCATCATCAACTGAAATTAAAATGCCCAACCGAATTCTACTGACCACGACCAGCTACCAGGACACTCCCGGGAAGCATCACGATTTCTTAAACGCGTCGGGCTTTGATGTTGTCCGTGCCCGCGGGCCGCTTTCTGAGGCGGAGGTGCTCAAGTTGATTGGCGAGGAGGGTTTTGATGGATTGCTGAACGGCGACGATTTGATCACGGCCAGAGTGATCGACGCGGCGCTTGCGGCGCGGCGAAAGCTGAGGGTGATCGCCAAATATGGCATTGGTCTGGATTCGATTGATGTTGCGCACGCCACGGCCAAAAAGTTGCCGGTTTTGTTTACGCCGGGCGTGAATCATACGACCGTGGCGGAGCACACATTTGGGTTGATGATTGCGTTGGCGAAGCACTTTTGGCCGGAAGTGAAGAGCGTGAAGTCCGGCGGATGGAAGCGCATCACGGGAAGCGAGCTTGCCGGCAAGGCGCTTGGCGTCGTCGGAATGGGGCGGATTGGCAAGGAAGTGCTGATCCGGGCGGCGGCTTTCGGAATGAAACTGATTGCGTTCGACACGCACTGGGACGGTGCATTTGCGTGGAAATACAAGGTCGATCGAGCATCGCATGCCGAGGACATTCTCAAAATTGCGGATATTGTCAGTCTTCATATGAGCCTGAGTGATGAAAATCGACATTTCATCAACAAGGAGCGCATCGAAACAATGAAGCCTGGCGCAATGGTCATCAATACCGCGCGCGGCGGGCTGGTGAACGAACAGGATGTCGCCGAAGCGTGCAAGGCCGGCCGGCTGGGCGGATATGCCGCCGACGTTCTCGAACATGAGCCGCCCAAGGCGCCGCATCCGTTTCAGGAAATCGACAACATTCTCATCACGCCGCATGTTGGAAGCCGCACCTTTGAATCCGTCGAGCGGCAGGCGATGCGCGCGACGAAGAACATTGTCAATTTTCTCAATGGCGACAAGGACTACATTCAGGCCAATGCTTTTTAGCGATCGGGTGCCGGCGCCGATTCTGCGGGGAAAGCTCAGCGCGCAGCGGATAGGATGAGTCATGATGAATGCAGTTGTCGAACCGCTGGAAATTCGGGCCATGCTTTCCGGCGTCACTCT
>JBBQCK010000135.1:0-6972 GCA_038318605.1 Tepidisphaerales bacterium
CCGCGCAAAATGAAAATTCATCGCTGGCGAATCCACGCCAATGAGTAGATCCACCTTGTTCCTATCGAAAAATTCCCCCGTCCATCGCAGCAGATTCCGCACCTCGCCCGCGCGACGGATTGCCGCAAACCCCATCGCAGCCCGCGACACGGTCTCATGATGAACATTTGCGCCCGCCTCGCGCATTAACCCGCCTCCCAGCGCATCAACAACCACCCCGCCTCCGCCATCCAGCGCCCGAACCAGCGCCGCCGCATGCTGATCCCCCGAAACCTCCGCCACCGTAATAAACACGCGCTGCGCCATGCAATACCCGCCACTGCATCGGCCAAACCCGCGCGTGTCAAGCCGTAACGCGATTTCCCTAACGCCGCCAATCCGTGGCCGGAGTCGAATTCAATGCGCTGCGACGCGCAAACTCGCTGCTGCTTCGTTGACCTTTACGAATGGAGCGGGTACATTTTGTACTAATGCGGCTGATCAAACCGCTCACCATCAGGGCTTTTTATTCAAAGCACCGCGATGCGGAGGAATGGCTAAGGGCGTGGATTGTGATCGCGAAATCGGCGCGCTGGAACGATCTCAACGACGTTCGCAGAACTTATCCGCGGACGACCACCGCAGTTGCCGATAGCGGATGCGTGTTGGCAATATTCAAGGTGAAAGGCAACCGATATCGCTTTATGGTCGCCATTCACTACAACGCCCAGCGCATCTATATACGCGACTTTATGACCCATGAAGAATACAACGGTCAGACTTGGAAAAAACGACACTAGCGTTTCGAAACATGGATTAAATTATGCCGGCTAAAACGCGCAACACTGAGGCCCGCGACGAATACCTCGATCTGGTGCGTAAATTTCCCCTGAAGCCGATTCGCACGCGCGCGCAATTGAACGCCGCGCATGCAGTTATCGACGAACTGACCTCAATCCCCGAAGATCGGTTGTCCAGCGATCAGGCCGACTACCTCGAAGTCCTTGGCGATCTGACGCTTGCCTATGAACAGAAACATACCGATCAGACCCTGGCGGACATCACGGGCCATCGACTGCTGCTGCACCTAATGGAGGAACACGAAATGAACGCCTCGTCACTCGGCACTTTGCTCGGCCACCGCGAACTCGGCTCGAAGATCGTCCGTCGCCAACGCAACATCAGCAAATCACACGCAAAATCCCTCGGCGAGCACTTCGGCCTGCCGCCCGAAATCTTTCTGCGTTAGTTCAACCGTCGCGCTTCGGGCCGTTGCGCTTTCGCATGGTCACACACGTCGCGCCAACCCCTCATGCCCCTTTCCATTACAATGGCCCGGCATCTCCTCATCCACCGCAGCACGATTTTACTGGGAGTTTCCATGCGACGATCGACTCTCCTCGCCTTTGTCGGCTTCGCTATTCTAATTCTGCAAAGCCCGCGCGCCGCCACCGCCAACGTCACGGTTGGCGATCACCCGCAGGTTGCGTTCCGATCCACGGGCGGGGAACAGATCAGCCTTGAAGCGCTTCACGGCAAGATTGTTCTCATCGACTTCTGGGCCACGTGGTGCGGCCCATGCATGAATGAAGCGCCGCACATGGTTGCCATTAACGAAAAGTATGGCGCCAAGGGGCTGCAGATCCTCGGCATCAGCCGCGATCAGGACGCGCAGGCGCTGAGCACCGTCGCCCGCGAAAAAGGCTTCGCCTGGCCGCAATGCCTTCAGGGCAGCGATCAGATCGCGCAGCAGTTCGGCATCGACTCCATACCGCGATGTTTCCTCATCGGCCCCGACGGAGATGTCCTCTGGACCGGTCACCCGGCCAATCTCGACGCTCCCCTCGCCGATGCCTTCGCCAAACATCCGCCGCGCCTCGTCGATGAAAAAACCCTCGCCGAAGCCGTCGCCGCGTGCGACCAATTGGAAGCTGCCCTCAAATCAGGCGACGCCGCCGCCGCGATGAAACAGCGCGCCGTCATCGCGCAGGCCGCCCTCGCCGACGAGAAGTTTGCCGCCCGGGTCGCTGTCGCCGACAAGAGCCTCGCCGAGATTGCCGCATCGTGGCTGAAAGACGCGACCGATCTCGCCGAAAGAAAAAAATACGCTGAAGCCACCGCTCGCCTCGAATCGATCTCTACCGCGATGGGCACGTCCGAATCCGGCGTCGCCGCCCGAAAGCAACTGGCAGACCTCGCAAAACTTCCGGAAGCCAAATCACAGATCGAATCCGCCCGCCGAATCGCCCACGCGGCCGCCGCACTCGATGCCGCCCGCAAACTGCAGGACGCCAAAAAACCAGAAGCCGCCTACATCGCCTTCAAAGCAATCGCCCACGATTTTCCTGAAACACCCGCGGCCGCCGAAGCCAAAACCGCCATCACCGAATTCGAACGCGACCCCGCCTTCGTCAAAAAAGCCAGCGACGACGCCGCCGGCGGCAAAGCCAAAGGCGCCCTCAGCCTCGCGCGAATGTACGCCTCGGCCGGCAAAACCGACGTGGCCCGCAAAAAATACGAGGAAATCATCGCCGCGTGGCCGACCACGACCTACGCAGAAACCGCCCGCCAGGAACTCGCATCGCTACCAAAAAACTGACCGCCGCGCGCTCGCCGTGCATCCGCGCGCCGGCGGCGACTGACCGCGATCCTGGCCGTGCCTTCCGAGGTCGATTGAATCAAAAGTCAGTATAGTCCGCAGCGATGCCGCGACTTTCCATTTCCTCATGGAGCGTTCATCGCTCGCTCGGCTCCTGTTGGTACGAGCCGTCCAATGACGGAACCCTCGCCAACGCCGCCAGGCTGCCCGCCGGCCGCGCCATGCCCCTGATCGCCCTGCCAGCAACCATCGCAGCACATGGCATTGCGACGCTTGAGCTTTGTCACTTTCACCTTCCCAGCATCGATCTCGCCTACCTCGCCGAACTGCGCAGCGCCATCGCATCCGCCGGCGTCGAACTATTCAGCGTGCTCATTGACACCGGCGACATCACCCATCCCGACCCGACTCAGCGCGATACCGACCTGCGGATAACCCGCCAATGGATCGAGCGCGCCGGCCTGCTCGGCGCTACGCATGTCCGCATCAGCGCGGGCGATGCCACCGCCACACCGCAAACCATCAAACTCAGCGCAGACAATCTGCGCGATCTCGCGAAATACGCCCGCAATTTTCGCGTCCGCGTCATTACTGAAAACTGGAAGACGCTTTCCAAACGCCCCGCAGCGCTCCTCGAAGTCCTCGACCGCTGCGAGGGGGAGGTTGGCCTGTGCGCCGATTTTGGCAACTACGCCGGCGACGCCCGCATCGAGGATCTCAAGACAATCATTCCACGAGCCACCTCCATCCATGCCAAAGCCCCGCGCGACGCAAACGGCGCAATGAACCTCGAAGAGTTTCGTCACCTTCTGGAATTTGCCCGCCAAAATAGCTTCGATGGGCCCTGTTCCCTCATCTACGGAGGCGCCGGCGACAATTCCGAATGGGAAGAACTGGAAATCCTGCGCGACGTGGTCGCCTCCACGCTACTACCCGCCAAAAACGCCCCCGCCGCCTAACGCGCTTTCTACTCTTCGGGCCAATCCTCCGCATCCCGTTTCGCCTCGATTTCCTCGCGTGTAAATTGCTCTCCCTTGTCCATCCCGGGACATTTACCCTTCGCCGCTGCCCAGGCATCCGGCGATTCAAGCAGCCCGTCCCAGAATGGCCAGGTCCTGCACTGCAATGGCCGAACCGGGTAAATCGAACATCCCCGCCGCGTGCTCCTGACCGTCCGGCCCTTCACCTTCGAAGTCGCCGCTTCTTCAGTCAGAAAAATGCAATCGTAGTAACCACGATTAAGACGTTCCTTCAAACTCAGGCGATCGCCAATTCGCCGGCAATACTTCCGCATCGTCGCTTCTACCGTCATCCCCAGATGCGCTGCCAGTCGATCCACTTCCTCATCGCTGATCCACACAAATCCCGGCCCGCCCGTGCAGCAATTGCCGCACTGCGTACATGAAAACCGCAGCCCTTCGGCATACCAAGGTTCTTGTACAACCCGAAGACGCATCTGTTCGCTTTCACTCTCGACCCAACCGGCCATGACGCCGCCACCGATCAATACCGCAATCGCCACACACCCGCAATCACACGCGCCCCGGTCCTCAGCGCGATCGCAATCCGAAATGTGTTTTTCCAAACTGACCGGGCC
The DNA here is from genome assembly GCA_038318605.1 of Tepidisphaerales bacterium. GTDB lineage: Bacteria > Planctomycetota > Phycisphaerae > Tepidisphaerales > Tepidisphaeraceae > JBBQCK01. Next base: position 4,176 of record JBBQCK010000135.1, read on the forward strand.
CTCCCCGGCAAATCAACCCGTCGAGAACGCATCCCATCCACGCAAATCGCAACGCGCATCCGTGCCGATGCTTTAGGCGCCAGCGTTTCCCCACGGACAGGCCGCGCCTACCATTGTCCCATCATGCCGCGCTTCCTTTTAATTGGCCTCGCCATCGTGCTTTGCCTCTCATGCAATCGCTCCGAGCACGACACCTCCAACGTGTCCGTCGGCAGCCAGCCCAGCCTCGAATTTCAATCCACCGCCGGACAGACGATCAAACTCGATTCCTACCGCGGCAAAATCGTCCTGATCGACTTCTGGGCAACATGGTGCGGCCCGTGCATGGCCGAACTTCCCAACATGCTCGCCACCGAAAAAACCTACGGCCCGCGCGGCCTGCAGATTCTGGGCATCAGCCTCGACCGCGACGCAAACGCACTCGCCCGGGTCGTCCGCGACAAAAATATTCCCTGGCCCCAACACCTCGACGAAAACGGCGACGTCAGCCGCCGCTTTGGCGTTGACTCCATCCCCCGCTGCTTCCTGATCGGCACCGATGGCGCTGTTCTGTGGACAGGCCATCCCTCAGACCTGCAAACTCAATTGACCAAAGCATTCGCGCAACATCCGCCGGGGTAAAAGCTTCGTGAGCGCTGCTTATTTTGAAGCAATAAATTTTGCCCCCATCAAGGTGTAATCGCAGCCTCATCAAGATGGGTTGCGCACTCCTGCCCGACCGTACCCGCCGTCCGATCCATCGCCCCGCCACCCCTGCGGCCGCCGCTGGCCTGATCACCACCAATTCAGAATCCACGCTGGCGTGACGCGCCGCGGCGCGTGCTTCGATAAAGCAACCTGCTCCCAACTCGATACCGGACCAGCAGTTGCCGACCAACTCCAGTCACACCCATTTATCCGGACCCTGCCAATCGCTACGACCGGCATAATTGTCGTGATTCGCCCGATTCCACACGCTAATCTCACGGCCGCACCGTGCGTTTTACACCAGGATTTCACACCATGTTGTACCTCCGCTCCCGGCCGCTGGCCGCCCTCGGATTCGCTGTCGTCATCGCGCTCTTCATCACGGTCGCCGCCCACGCGGCCCCGATCGGTATCAACACCGCCATCATGGCGGATCGGACCGGCACCACGATGCGCTTCCGCCCCTACAGCGCACCCGACCACCTCGCCAATCTCAGTCTCTCCAACTACGCCGTTCACGGCCAGCGCGACATCAAAGCCGTCCATATCACCGCCTCCGACACCGGCCACACCGACGCTCAGGGGCGGTACTGGACATACAACTCCATCACTCTGAAAAACTTTGATGTTTACGACGTCTACCGCACCGCCGCCGGCGCCGCGCAGGGTCTGCATATGGACGCCTTCAAGATCGAAGGGTCGCAAACCGCCGCGATCAAAACGACTCTGCTCATGCAGGACATCTGGGTCCACTCCACCAACGCCGAATCGATCCTCATCAAGGACGGCTACTTCGGCTCGGTCACGCTGCGCAATATCAACCTCGGCCCGGATAACCTGCAGGATCTCAAGATCTACGGCACCAATCAATTTCCGATCGGCAATGTGCTCATCGAAAACTCGCCCGGCCTGCGCGTCATGATTCAGGGCCAGGCCGGCACCGTCGGCAAAGTGACCGTGCGCAACTCACCCGGCGCTTATGTTCGCAACGTCCCCGACATCAACGGCTACAACCCCTATGCCGCCATCGTTTACGAAACGAGCGCGCCCGTCCCCGAACCGACCGCCGCCGCCATTCTCATCATGACGGCCGTCCCCCTCCTGCGCCGCCGGCGCTGCAATCAATTCCCCGCCAACGAGCCACGCAGGAAGTAAGCGGTTCTCCACGTGCTCTCAATGCGAAGATGGCCGAGACCAGAATCGACGTGCCAGGTAAATGTAATTGTGTCGCATCGGCTTCCGCGGCCGTTGCCGGAGCACGGGCAGAAGTCGGGGACCATCGGAGCGGCGATGGGGCGTGAAGTTGACTCGACGCGCCGATGCGTTTCACTGTAGTTAAGTGACACGTACAGGGCGAGAAAATGGCGGGGCGGGGGCGGCTGTTTGGCTGATCGGCGGGGTGTGTTGTTTGCTGCCGCTGGGGTGGATGGTTTTGAGAATCGGGTTATCACCTGGGATGCTTGTCGAGGCGCATATCTCGGCGTTTCGATTGGGGCTGCTCGGCCGGACGCTGGCGTACAATGGCGCGGCGGCGCTGATCGCAAGCGCGCTGGCAATTCCGGCGGCGTTCGTTGTGGGGCGCGGGCGCGGGATTCTCGCGCGAGGCGTGTCGCTGGCGCTGCCGCTTTCGCTGCTGATGCCGTCGATGGCATTTACCTATGGATGGAAGCAGGTTTTCAGGCTGGCAGGTTTCACGTTGTTTCCGCAGTCGGCGGGCGATGTCTCCCGATGTATCTGGACGCTGGCGGCGTGGCTCTGGCCGTTGCCTGCGCTGGGCGTGGGGGTTTGGCTTCGCTGGCTCGATCCTCAATTGCAACAACAGGCGTTGCTTGACGGTGCGCTGCGGCGTGTTACCTGGCGGGCGCTCCGGCCGGCGGTGTTGGCTTGTTTTGCGGCGGCGCTGGTGCTGGCGGTGCAGGAATTTGCGGTATATGAACCGACCGGCATCAGCGTCGTTGCAACCGAGGTGAGAACTGTTTTTGATACCGGCGCCGTCGGCTCGGATTGGAAGGCAATCGCGGGAGCGATTTCGGGTGAGGAAGCGCCGACGGCCGATCAGGCGCATCGCGCGGCGGCCGCATTGGCGACGGCGCTGCCGTTGTTGGCGATC
>JBBQCK010000136.1:0-6922 GCA_038318605.1 Tepidisphaerales bacterium
GCCTCACCGGCCACGAATCATTCACAATCCAAATCACCGACGATCTGAAGCCCGGCCAGGAAACCCGCGTCACCGCCACCGCGCCAGACGGAGCGACGAAGGACTTTCAAACAATCTGCCGCATCGACACACCAGTGGAAATCGAATACTTCCGCAACGGCGGCATTCTTCAAAGAGTACTGAGGCAAATGGCGGGAGCAGTAAGCGGTAAGCAGTAGACGGTAGGCGGCAAGCAGAAGGTAGTAAGCAGTAGACGTTCGGCGGTAGGCGGTAGGCAGCGAAGAAGTTGATGGTTGCAAATCGGCAATGGCGAAACGTAATGAACCTGTTTTGATTCGGATTTCGGGCTTTGGATTTTGAGCTTCGGCCGCCCCCCGCTACGCGCCCCGTTAAGCGCCCTTGCACCTGCAACCTGCAACTTCCCTACCCCATCATCTTCTCCCGAATCCGCTCCGCTTCGCGATCGATGGCCGAGGTATCAGCTTTTTTGCCCGAGAGTACACAGGTAAATTCCGCGCCGATCGCGAAGAGTTCCTTTTGCAGCGCCCGACTGTGGGCAACCGTGCAGAGCACCGTCAGCGGCGCAGACTTTCCCCGCGGCACGTTCAAGACAAACTGCGTCCCCAGTTCCATCGATTCCAGATAGAGCAGCCCCACTCCGCGCGCCGAAACATCGCGAAGCACCACCGGAATCGCCGGCCGATTCGGGCTGCTGTTGTTCGAACTATCGTGCATCACAATGCTTGCACGCGCCTGAATGCCGCGCCGCGGAGCGCGCCGATTCTCCTCGTTCTCCTTTTGAACGCCTGTTGCACCCAACGAATCCAGCACGGCCGCAAGATGTTCGGTCGAAAGCTTCATAAGGATCTGAAAAACACAAGGAGCGATTTCCCGCCCCCCAGCATCCCACGGACTCTATTGGGACTATCGGCGCAATCCAACGCCAAGTTGACCGTTACGAAACGTTGTCTTTAATGCGCCCTGAAGCTGCCGTGGCCCCGCCGTTGCGCAGAAACGCATATTCCGTCCGCGTTTCCAGCTTCCAATTCCCAGCCCCTTGTAGCTATCGAAGTTTGGAAATGATCGCATCCGTGAATTGATCGGTCCCGGCGTTCCCTCCCAGATCGCGCGTCAGCGCCGTGCCGTCGGCCAGCACATGCTGATACGCGTCTCGGATTCGGCCGGCGATCGCGTCCTCGTGCAGATGGCTCAGCATCATCACCGCGCTCATGATGACCGCCAACGGATTTGCCAGCCCCTTCCCCGCGATGTCCGGTGCGCTCCCATGTACCGCTTCAAACACTGCCGCGTCTTCGCCGATGTTCGCCCCCGGCACCACCCCCAGCCCGCCGACCAGCCCCGCGCAAAGATCGCTGATCAAATCGCCATACAGATTCTCCATCAGCAGCACATCGAACCTGCCCGGGTCCTGCACCAGTTTCATGCACCCGGCGTCGATGATGACTTCTTCAAGCTCGATGTTCGGATATTCCTCCTCATGAACCCGCCGCGACGCATTGAGAAACATGCCATCGCTCATCTTCATGATATTGGCTTTGTGAAAGACGGTGATCTTCCGCCGGCCGCGCCGGGTGGCGAATCGAAACGCGTATCGCGCGATCCGATCGCACGCGACCTCGGTTGCCACCTTCAGGCTCGTCACCACGCCCGGCACCACTTCATTTTCAATGCCGCTGTAAAGACCCTCGGTGTTCTCGCGCACGATCACGATATCCACGCCGCTGAAGCGCGTCTTGATCGCCGGGATCGATTCCACCGGCCGAACCGCCGCATAAAGATTCAGCGCCTGACGAAGCTGCACGTTGACACTCTTGAACCCCTTCCCGACCGGCGTCGTCACCGGGCCTTTGAGCGCAACCTTGTGCGCCTTGATTGCCGCAATAGTCCGCTGCGGAAGCACGTTGTCGAATCCCTGTTCGAGTGCGCTGGCCCCGGCCGGCAGTTCGACCCATTCCGCCGCAAAGCCGGCGGCCTCAATAACGCGGCGCGCGGCGCCGGTGACTTCTGGTCCGATCCCGTCGCCGGGAATCAATACGATCGTGTGCTTAGGCATGGGCGATCAATCCTCATTGTGCGGGCGTGCGGCGGACATGTTCGACTATACGCGCGCCGCCGCGACGCGCAAAGCGCCCCGACGACGCTGCGACTGCGTTTCCGCAAACCGGCAAACCTCCGCGCTGCATCGAATGCTTCCTTGCGGCGATCGCGCATCAACCGGATAATCACGCGCATGAGCAACCGCGCGGGGCCGGCACAACCGGCGGCAATCGGCGCCGACCGCGCTGACAATCGCGCCAACGTTTCGCCCATCCCTCCCACCACGCAAGACACCGACCCATCCCTCGCCGCGCCCGCCGGCTACAGCCCGGTGCAGGCGCTGATCGTACGCCATCGCTACCTGCTCTTTGCCATAGTCGCGATTTTCTTCCTCATCTCATTCAACGGCCAATGGCGCGTCGGCCGCGACAGCGCGCTCTATCGCGGCCTCGGACATTCCATCGCAACAGGCCAGGGCTACACCTTCAACGGCGAACGCCACGACCTGGCACTTCCTGGATATCCCGTAATGCTCGCCGGCATGGAGCGGCTGTTTGGAAGCAATGTCTTTCACCCCGTCCCGCAACTGGTCGTGATGGTGCTGATGGCCGCCGCCACGCTGGCGCTGGTTTATCGGCTGCTGCTGACGCGCTTCGCTCCATGGGTCGCCGTTGCGGCGACCGTCGCCCTGGGCCTGAACTGGAAATTCCTCCAGCAGGCAAACGAGTTGATGACCGACATTCCGTTTCTGCTTGCCAGCGCTGCGGCCCTTTACGGGTTTGAAAAATTGTGCGCCGCCCAGACCACCGCCGGCCGCCTGCGATCGCTCGCATGGATTCTCCCCGGCCTGGCGGCCGCCGCCGCGCTTCGGCCCACTTTCTACGCACTCGCAGGTGCTTGGGCGTTTGCCTGTCTCTGGGGGCTGCTCTTCGCGCGGAAAAAATCTCCCTACTTATGGGCCGGCGGCGTGCTGGTGGTGATGGTGCTCATATGGTTTGCGCTCGATCCACGCACGCGCGGCATGAATCCGATGGCCGGCGGCTACGAGCAGACCATCAGTGAAAAGCTCGCCCGCATCCGCGCTGCCGCCGTAGACAACGACGACCAGGATGAACCCGCCACCGAGGTTGAATCTCCTCAAATGAAGATGCTGCGCCACCACCTTCCCGAGGCGATCTTCGGCATCGAGCTCTGGTACTTCAGCATCCCTGTTTCGCTGTTTGCGATTGCCTACGGCGTAATGACGGCCCGTCGCCAGCCGCTTTGGGGTGTGCTCGTGCTTCTCAGCGCGTTGATGTTCGCGCTTTTCGGAAGCCAGCCGCGCTATTTCCTGATGATACTGCCCATTCTCTTTGCCGGATGGATGGTTCACGTCGCGTATCTGGCGCGATGGATTCCCACGCGCTGGCGGCTGCGCGATGCCTGGTATCTGCTGGCCGTTGGTTTCATCATCGTCCCCAGCGTCGTAAAAAGCGTGCGTTTTGCGATGGAGCAGCACGGGCTGGATCTCGCCCGTGACAAAAAACGTCCCGACCTCGCCGACAATCGCATCGCCAATTTTCTGCCGATCGTTCGCAGTTCGTTTCGCGACATATACCGCGACGGCAAATTCGAACCCATCATCGCCCTCAGCCAGACAATCGCCCGCGAGGTGCCGGATGGCGAACGCACCATCGGTCCGGAGCCGCGCATCATGACCTACCTTAGCGGCAAACCCGTTTTCAGCCTTTCCGACCGCCTCGAACGCCATCGCAACATGACCCGCACCGAAGCAATCACCGCTGATCACATCACCTGGGCGGTATTGCCCGCCGGCCTGTACGGCAAAACCGACCCCGCCGCCCAGAACCTACTTGCCAACCGACGCGACCTCGAGCTCGAACTCCCCGGCTTCGCCGCACCGGGTATGAAACTGGTCCGCTTCAAAGTGGTGGCCCGTGAGCGTTGATGGCGGCAAATCTATTGCGTAATTATTGGCGCGCGGCCGGGTACCGCAGGTCGGCCTGGCGCCAAACGTCGGCGTAGCAGCGAACGCGTAGGTAGCCAGCGGCAACGCCTATACGCATATTTGCAACACCACGACAAAATCCATCACCGCGCCGGCGCTTTAAGTTCCTGCCCCCGCCGATCAACCCACTCTGTCGATTCAGTTCCGACCGCATCAACCGGACCGAGCACGCTCGACGGTCTCAGCCTCTCGAAAAAATCAGCCGGACATTCCTTCGCAATTTCACCCTTGTCCACCAGAGCCGCTTTCCCCGCCGGCGTGAGCCGAAAATCGTATCGCTCGGGTGCGACGAACCACGTCTTTTCCACTGCCGTCAAGTTATCTTTGGATTCACCGGCGCCGCGGATCCGGCCGCTCAAAACGTTGTTTTTTAATACTGGGTCAGGCGCGTAGCTGCCCTGTCGTTGAAACCCCGCACCACAGTTGTAAGCCAGATTATTTAAAAACTGGCAGTTCGTGGCGTTGTTCGAGTGATACGCGCAGTCTCCCGTGTTGACGACAATGTTGTTGCGACACACGCCGCCGTCGTGCTCCGGCGCAGCCTTGCCGCCCTCAACAAGCGGCAGCCATTGCCGGCCGGTCAGGCCGCCGCCAAAGCTGATTCCCACCGTCGCCGTGCCTCCTTTGCCATCGACGATGTTGCCTTCGATCAATCCATTCTTACCGCCGCCCTTGAGGAAAATGCCATAGTGGACTGCGTTGTCCGTGCCATAGTCGTGCACATAGTTGCCACGAACAATCCAGTTGTCGCCGCCCACCACATCGATGGCGGTTTGTGCGGCCTCGAACCATTCACAATGCTCCAGAACCACGTTGTCGGCACCTGCCGCGCTGCTGCGTGACGCCTTGAACAGAAATTCCCGGCATCGACTGATTTTGCAATCGACCATTCGCAAATCGCTGCCGCCCCTCGTGGCATCGATCTGCATGAGATCCAGCGTCGTCTTCGGGTTTCCCTCGATATCGAGCCCCTGCAAAATCCAGAACTTGCTCAATATCCGAAAGCCCACATCGCTCTTGCCGGTGATCTTCAGCTTTGCATACCCCTTCTCGCCGCTGGTCCGCAGCGTGATTGGTTTATCGCGCGTCCCTGATGCGCCGGTGGCCAGGCCGTCCCCCATGTCATATTCGCCCGGCGGTATCAGGATGGTGTCCCCCGCCCGCGCTGACTTCATCGCCGAGCGGATCTCGGCGGTATTGCCCGCCGAAATGTCCATGCCACCTGCCGGACCGGCCAACATCCACACCAGTGCCACGCACAAACTGCATCGTTTCATGTTGACTCCCGAATCGAGTTTACCGTGGATTCATCGCAGTCTCAGCATGAATCACATGGATTTGGCGGCGGATATGGCTCTGTCCCCTGTAATCTGGTGGCGACTTTCAGAATCTCCCACATGGAGCATTCTGCAAGTTGTAGCAGAGCACAACCCGCACTGTTGCCGCTTCAACGTCCGGCTACACTCTCACCCATGGATTGTCGGCGTTTTAGGCCGTCGGTGCGGGGATGGGCGCGCCAGGCGGCTCTGGCGGGCGTGCTCGCAGTCTGCCTCGCAGCGGCGGCGGGCGTGGTGCGCTGGCAGCGGCATCGTATGCGCACCGTCCTGGAAGCACCGGCCGTGGTCGCTCAGGGTCCGGCGCAGTTCAGCGTGCAACTTCCCCGAGATTGGAATCGCAAGGCCGCCAGCGATGGCATCGTCGCTGAGTCGAACGCGCCCGGCGCCGCGCGGGCCCTTTATGTGCGGCGACTTCAGTTGTCCGAATTGAGCTCGCCGCTGCGCCTTTTGTATGAAATCGGCCTGATGCGCGGCGACGGCAACGACCAGGCGTTCGAGCCGGTCGTCATTGATGGCTGGCCGGGCCTTAAGTGCCGGACGCTGATTCGCTCGCGATCGCCCGACGGTGCGGCCATTGTACGGCGCGTCTACGGCGCGGCCGTCATCACGCCAGCGCGCGAAGCAATCATCGTGCGCCTAGAAGCAACCGGCGCATCAGACGCCTCGGAAGCGGATATGTTCGCACGCGTCATCGCCTCCGTCACATTGGCCGACAGCGCTCCTGCAAAAAATGCCACCGCTGAACTTGAATGGCGCGGCGGAGCGCGCGTGCGCCCCGGTGATATTTCCGCAACGCTTTCGTGGCGCACGCAGGATCACAACAGCCCTTACGAATTGTGGCAGCAGATATCCGCGCGCGATGGCGAAGGCTGGGTTGGCATCGAATTGGTCCCGTGCGTGTTTCTCCCCGACGACCAACCGGAAACATTCGCGGCCATGCTCGCGCTGCGACACCCGGCCGAACCCACTGGCGGATGGCTCGCCACAATCAAACGCCTTGATGCGCATACCCTTGTAAGTCGCCGACATGACCCCTCCGGTGATGTCGTGCTGAGCGTGCTCTATTGCGCCGACGATGGCCAGGCGCTGCTGGCCGACATGCGCCTCGATTTGCTGCCCGAATCGCGCGAGCGCGCACTTATGTCAGCCATGCAGACCGCCATCGCATTCGGCCCGACATCTGACATTGCCGAGCGCCTGGCCCGCGGCGCAAAATATGCCCGGCGCGTTCGGATCGCGGCCGACTCGCTGATCACGTCCGCCGCAGAAGATGCTGTGCGTCTTTCCTATCGCGATTGGCCCGGCTCGTCGCGCACGGCATCACTTTTGGTCTGGACGCCGGCCGACGAAGCCTGGAACGGCGCCCTCGTCGGCGTTGACGCTTCTTCCGGCGCGCAGCGCACCCTCGCCACATGGCAGATCGATACACGCGCCCACCAATATCGCTTTGAGTCGCACGAACCGGAACCAACGGCCGACATCGATGCCCAGTACCCCGTCACCGCACCCGCAACCCGCC
>JBBQCK010000137.1:0-6897 GCA_038318605.1 Tepidisphaerales bacterium
CATCGAGAAACCGATCGGGATCGAACGCATGCGGCTTGTCCCAAAGGCCCGCGTGGCGATGAGTGACATAAGGGCTGACCAGGACGAAATCCCCTTTGCGAATCGAGAATGGGCCGATGACATCATCGGCGCGGGCCGCCCGGCCGATCATCCACGCGGGCGGATAAAGCCGCATTGTCTCCTCAACCACCGCGCGCGTGAATCGCAGTCGCCCAAAATCGTCGGCAACCGGCGGGCGATCACCCAAAACCTCGGCCAGTTCGCCGCGCAGCCGCGCCGCGGAATCGGGATGCTGGGAAAGCAGATAGAGCGACCAGACCAGCACATTGGCGGTGGTTTCATGCCCGGCGATCAGGATGGTAACGGCTTCATCGCGCAACTGGCGATCGCCCATTGAAACGCCGGTTTGATCGTCGTGCGCTTCGAGCAGCATCGAAAGCAGATCGGCTGGGCCGTCCTGATGCACTTCGGAAAGTTCGCGCCGGCGACGGGCGATGGTGTCATAAACAAACTGGTCGAGCACGCCGATGGCGTGGGCAAAGCGCCGATTGCGCCGAGTTGGAACCCACACCGGCAGCGACAGGGGGTTGGTGATGATGTCGTTGGTGCGCTCCAGCACATCCGTGACGGCTGGCGAGAGCGTTTCGATCTCCGACTCGGCGGCCGCCCCCAGCAGCGTGCGCAAAGCCACCCGCAGCGTCACCCGCATCATCTCGCCGCAGAGCCCAATCGATTCGCCCGGCCGTTCACGCCAGCGGCGCACAGTCGCCTCGGCCGCTTCAACCATGACATTTGCAAAGCCAGCAATGCGCTGGCGATGAAAGGCGGGCGTGGCGATGCGGCGCTGGCGCTGCCAGAGTTCGCCATCGCTGGTGACCAGGCCCTCACCAAGTACGAGACGCGCTTTCTGATAGCCGCGCGTCTCCTTCGAATAGTTGGCGGCGCGATCGACAAAGACATGCTTGATATGCTGCGGATCGCGAATGAGCGTGGCGCGATAAGGCCCGAGCTTGAGAAAAACACCATCGCCCAGCCGCTCGGATTCGCGCAGCAAGAGCGGCAGCGGATCGCGGCGCATCTCCCACGCCACGCCAACCAGTGGCCACCCAGGGGCGGCCGGCGCGCGCCTCGGGTGGCGTTCGCCTACGGGCTTTGTCGCGGGTTCGGTCAGGATATTGAGCATCGGGCGATTGTATGCCTCGCCGGCCGCCGGCGAAGCACGCATCCAAGGTTAAGTATCGACCGCGCAAGCCCCGATAGAAGTAGCGATCAACGCACATCCAACGCACCGCGATCTATGCGTGCTCGTCGGCAGGTGGCCGCTTTTGTGCATTGAGTCGGCTCGACTGCATGTGCAGAAATCGGCGTTGCATCTCTTCGAGCAACTCGATCTTCCGCCACAGCGGAACGGCGCCCATCCGGCGAAGCTGGGCGAGAGAATGCGCCTCCCAGCTTACCTCGCTCCAAGGATCGGTTTCAGGTTGTGGGTCGTCCATCACTTGTCCGGGTGCAATTCGCTCAACTTCTGAACATCCAGCCGATCCTGCGCGCGCCCGGCGGCGCGCTTCATGCGGAGAAGATCGTCCAGCGAACAAAACGTCGCGGACAATCCCGGCGCAATTTCCATCCGGGCGCACTTTGCATAGGCCACGTCGAATCCAATCGGATCCTCAACGAACAGATCAACTTCCGTCTCGGGATGTCGGCTTGAGTGAAGCGAAAAGACGAGCATTCCCTTTTGCTGCCGCCAGCTTGCCCGGGCGTCAGCGTCGGCAAAGGCTTCGATGGGCACGGGCGCTCGCGGCGCGTAGCCCAGCCGCTTGATCGCCTCAACCGCGCGCACCAAATTCTCCCGGTCGAAACCAAGGATCAAATCAACATCCACAGTGGCGCGAAAATAGCCGTGCGCATTGACGGCCAGCCCGCCAACCACGAGATATTTAACGCCCGCATCGTTCAGCTCGATGAAGATGCGCTCGACCGAGGACTTGGTCATGCCCGGGAGTATATCCGACACCTCGGACGGGGTTCTCCTTGAAAGCGGGTCATGCCATGCCCAGATTTCAAGGACAAATCTCAAAAATAGCGACAAGGTGGCACATGTTCGACCCCGAAATGCCGCGGGGCCGGACATCCTTCGACGCCCGGCCCCGACCGACACTCGCCCAACTTGTCTGCCCTCGGCGCGATCCTGACGGATCAATACCGATAGTGATCACTCTTATACGGCCCGTCCACCGGCACACCGATGTATTTCGCCTGCTCGTCGCTCAGCACCGTCAACTTCGCCCCCAATTGCGACAGGTGCAGCCGCGCTACCTTCTCGTCCAGGTGCTTGGGCAGCACATACACCTTCTTCTCATACTTCGCGGCGTTCTGGGCCAGCTCGATCTGGGCGATCGTCTGGTTCGTGAAGCTGTTGCTCATCACAAAGCTCGGGTGCCCCGTCGCGCAACCCAAGTTCAGCAGCCGGCCTTCCGCCAGAACCAGCACGCTGTGCCCGTCCGCAAAGGTGTACATGTCGTACTGCGGCTTGATGTTCGTCCGCTTCACGCCGTTGATCTTCTTCAATCCGGCCATGTCGATCTCGTTGTCGAAGTGACCGATGTTCCCCACGATCGCCTTGTCCTTCATCTTGGCCATGTGGTCGGCGGTGATGATTTTATAATTGCCCGTCGTCGTGATGAAGATGTCGGCGATGGATACGACATCCTCCAGCCGCAGCACCTGATACCCTTCCATGCACGCCTGCAGCGCGCAGATCGGGTCGATCTCGGTCACGATCACCCGGCATCCCTGCCCCTTCAGCGCCTGGGCGCATCCCTTGCCCACATCGCCATAGCCGCACACCACGGCCGTCTTGCCGCTGAGCATCACATCCGTCGCCCGGAACAGCCCGTCGATCAGTGAATGCCGGCATCCGTACAGATTGTCGAACTTGCTCTTGGTAACCGAGTCGTTGACGTTGATGGCCGGGAAAAGCAGCGTTCCGGCCTTCTGCATCTCATACAGGCGATGCACGCCGGTCGTCGTCTCTTCACTCACGCCGCGAATATCCTTCGCGACCGTCGTCCATCGCTTCGGCGTTTCCTTCACCGTGCGCCCGAGCAGTTCCAGGATAACTTTGTATTCATCGTTGTCGGTCGAGTCCGGTGAGGGCACCTTCCCGGCCGCCTCAAACTCAACGCCCTTGTGGACCAGCAGCGTCACATCCCCGCCGTCGTCCACGATCTGCTGCGGGCCCTTGCCGTCGCCAAAATCCATGGCCCGGTCCGTACACCACCAGTATTCATCCAGCGTCTCACCCTTCCACGCAAACACAGGAATACCGGCCGGCGCTTCTGGAGTGCCATTCGGTCCGACGACAACTGCGGCGGCCGCATGATCCTGCGTGCTGAAAATATTGCACGAGCACCAGCGCACATCCGCTCCCAGCGATGCAAGTGTTTCAATCAGCACCGCAGTCTGGATCGTCATATGCAATGATCCGACGACGCGCAGATTCTTGAGGGGCTGCTGGCTGGCATACTCGGCGCGCACGCTCATGAGGCCGGGCATCTCCTGCTCAGCGAGCATCATCTCCTTGCGGCCCCACTCAGCGAGGGATAGGTCGGCGACTTTGAAATCGAGCAGTGCGGTCGATGCTTTTTTAGAACTGGTCTGTGCGATTGGTTTGGTCATTAACTGGGACATTTAAAAAATCTCCGAAAAAAATAAATAAAGATGACTTCGGAACAGGGTGGATCGCCATTTAACGTGCGTCAAAGCCGGGTCGGCACCGGATCTTCAAACTCTCCCCGGTGCGTTTTGCTCGTAATCGTCCAATGCCGGCTTCGGCCGCTTCACCATCGCATTGCGTTTGCTTTGTACGATTGTCGCCATGTTCAACACTTTCCTTTCGCCCATTCGAAAATTATAATCGCCGCCTTCTGAAATCACCTTGTATCCTCTGGGCCATTACAACTCGTCGTTCGCCGCGACACAACGCCTCGCGGCGACCGCGATAAACATCGCCGGGCCTTTCGTATCTGCTTCCGGCTCGATCGGATGGATGTTTGCGTTCGACAGACCGGCGGTTTCAAACATGCGGGCAATGTCCGATGGCTCAAATCCTGCCCAGCGCTGGCCGAGCTGGCGGCGAAAATCGTCGCGCCCGTGTGGCAATAGATCGACCAATATCGCCCGGCCGCCCGGCTTGATGATTCGTGCCATCTCGTCGATCGCCTGCTGCGGCGTTTGGGCATAAGTCAGGCCGAGTATCATCATCGCCGCATCACAGGAACCGGCCTCGATCGGCAGGGCGTTTAGCTCTCCCCTGCGAAGATCGACGTTCTTGAAAGACTCGGTTCGACGATTCGCCGCCTTCAGCATGGCAGGGGAGTTGTCGATGCCAATCACTGTCCGCACATGCGCTGCCAGGGCGAGGGCAATGTGGCCGGTGCCACACGCGAGATCGGCTACTATCCAATCGGCCGGCAGAAGCGATAGCATCGCCTCAATGCCGAATTTTTCGCCGTAGAGTTCGCCGCGCAGCCGATCCCATTCGCCGGCCGCCCCGGCGAAAAATGTCTGAGCGTCAGTCTCTCGTGCGTGCAGAACGCTTTCCAATCGCAATTCATCCTGCCGTGCCCAGGGGCGAATGTCGGTCTGTTCGCGGGCCACAATCCATAATCTGCGAGCGGCCGGGTCGATCTCGTCGAGGCGCATACGGTACAGGTGAGCCGTCCCGACGCCCCGACTCTGCACAAAGCCGTTATCCGCCAGAACCTTCAGGTGCCGACTCACCTTCGATTGATTCGCCTGCAGCACATCGCAAAGTTCGGCGACGCTGAGTTCCTGCCGCTCTACCAATCGTAGAACACGAATGCGGGCCTCGTCCGATAGCGCCGCCATCCAGTGGATGACATCTCCGGAGCCATCGCGAATTTTGACATGCAGGGTTCGGGGCATTAAAGCCGTGCCGGTTGCTTCATCTGTTTATGCGGATATAGTATTCTTCAAGTCCGATGAAAAGTCAACCCGCCCCTTGTGGGGCAAAAGAGCTCCCGGGCGCGAAATACAGAAACGAAAGCGCCCCGCCGCCCCGGTCCGTCAAGTGATTGGCGGATGGGGACGACGGGGCGATGACAAGACTCGTCGGCGAACTCTTTCAGGCGCGAGCGCGGCGACGTGCCTGTTGAAGACGATCGCTGCCGGCCGACAGCTTTGTCAGCAGGCCCAGAAAGCCGGACGCCGCGGATGAAGTCGAGGCCAACGAACGCCGCTTGGCGCTGCTTCGGGAACGTTTCACGCGAAACACTGAGGTGCGGACCATGGGATCTCCTTTCCGTCAAAACAAATCAATCCGATGCCCACGGTCAGACAATACCCGTACCGCCCGAGTCGCTGGTAGCAGAATCCAACTCGCGACAGCGTCCTATAATGAAAGGCGTCGTCGCAATGAGCCGTGGCTGAGATTATCGAACCGTGGCAACCTGCAACGGCTTTGCACATCGACATTTGTCGGCCGGCGTGCCGTTCGCCGGTCCATCGTGTCGCGCCTGTCCGCCGGTTTGTCGCGGCGGCTTTGATCTGCCGACTGGCGAGCGGCGCGCAGCCCGCCGATGTAAGGGAAAGCCGCCGTCGCCGCATGGGACGGTTTACGCAAAGGTGCAGAAGCATGACGATGCGGATTGACGAAATCATTGGTCGCGGCCTGCCCACCGTGAGTTTCGAGTTTTTCCCACCGAAGAACGAAACCGGCTTCGCGCAGTTGTATGCAACCATCGCCGAGCTTTTTCCGCTCAAGCCGAGTTATGTTTCCGTGACCTATGGCGCCGGCGGAAGCACACGCGCCCGCACCGTCGATCTGGTTTCGCGCATTCAGAATGATCTGAAGATTCGGGCGATGGCGCATCTGACGTGCGTTGGCCATACGGCCGATGAAATCGGCGGCATTCTCGACCAACTATGGGATGCGGGTATTCGCAACGTGCTGGCCTTGCGCGGCGATCCGCCCCAGGGCCAGAGCCAATTCGTCGCACCGGCCGGCGGATTTGGAAATGCCAACGAGCTTGTCGCCTATGTTCGTGGCCGGCATGACTTTTCCATAGGCGTGGCGGGCTATCCCGAAGGGCACCCGCAATGTCTCAATCGCACCCGCGATCTCGAGCATCTTAAGCAGAAGGTCGATGCCGGTGCGGGCTATGCCATCACCCAGTTGTTCTTCGACAACACCGATTTTTACCGCTTTCGCGATGAGGCGCGGGCGATGGGCATCACCGTACCCATCGTGGCCGGCATCATGCCCATCTTGAGCATCAACCAGACCAAGCGATTTATTTCCATGTGCGGCGCGAAGATACCGCATTCATTGCTGACGCGCCTCGAGACCATGGACGCGCAGCCCGACGCCATGTACGCCGCCGGCGTTGAATACGCGACCAACCAGTGCCGCGATCTGCTCGCCGCTGGCGCGGATGGATTGCACTTTTATACGCTGAACAAGAGCAAGGCGACTGTGGAGATCGTCAAGTCGCTCGACGTGAAGCACGCGTTCTGAATCGCGTCCGCCAGGGCACTGATCAGATTTGTTCGAGAAGCCAGCGTCCCAGCGAAGCCAGCAAGGGAGAATGCGACACCATCGCGCAGTTGCCGGCGCTGGCGGTTTCGATCGCCGCGGGCTTCGTCACTTCGCGTGCTCCTGCGAGGGCGTTACGCCCAATGCGCTCGCCCGGAGCGACAAACGTGACATCAGTGACCGAGGCGTCTTCAATCAATAGCCCGGGAATGTCGCCGCGAATGATGACGCGCTTCACGGAGGGATGAATGACGACGGTGGTATTTTCAAATTCGTTGTCGAGCAGCTCGAGTTGATCGATGTTGTAAAACTCCGTCAGTGGCGGCGTGTCGCGCCAA
>JBBQCK010000138.1:0-6748 GCA_038318605.1 Tepidisphaerales bacterium
TTGAATTCCTGGTCGCTGATGAGGGGTTTGGCGGGCGGGGGCTGGTGAAAGAGTTTTTCGCCGCGGTTGTATTTGTCGCGGGCGTTTTCGAGTTGCAGCCGCACGCGCTGTACGGTCGCGACCTTGTCCGGGTCGAAGGGGGAGTCGGCAGCGGGGAGGCTGGAAAGGCCGAGCTTGGCGAGGGTTTCACGGAGTGCGAGATCGGACTGGTCTTTCATGAGGCGGTAATCGGTCTGTTCGATGGTGGTAAGGGTTTCGCCGGCCTGGGCGATGTCACCGACGTCTTTCTGGATGGAGGCGATCCGGCCGGAAACCTTGGCGGAGATGGTGGCTTCCTCCTTACCATAGAGGGTTCCGACGACTTCGACTGTGCGTTCGGCGTCTGCGCGGAGCGGCGTTGCGAGCGCAACCGCGACGGCCGCGGAGGATTTGCCGCCGGCATCATCCTTTTTGGAGCAACCCGCGATAAAAAGCCCAGCGAAGGCGAATGTGGTCAGGATAACGCCGGTTTGGTTGAAAAAGGCTTTCATGGGAGCATTAGAGGGCCTACAATACCGACCAGTCGGTTTTGGAGATGGCTGACTATAGGTGGCCCGCACCTTGGAGACAATGGGGCAGGTGTCGGATTTTCGATTGCGGATTCAAGCGGATTGAAGCACAGCGAATGCGCGTACCCGACGACCAGAAGCGAAAGGAGATATGCCGTGTGGCGGCGGAAATGTTCGCCGGCCGGCCGTTCCATGAAGTGCGCCTTGAGGATGTTGCGGCAGCGGCGAAGGTTGGAAAGGGAACGCTTTACATCTACTTCAAGAGCAAGGAAGACCTTTACTTTTCGCTGGCGTTTGAAGGATGGTCGCGGCTCACGACAGAGGTTCGCGTTCGGATCGCGGCCGAGCCGACGGCATGGGCCAGATTGCGGCGGATGGTCGAGGGGCTCGTCGAATTTGCCGGGGAATATCCACATGTGTTTGAACTGGTGCGAAGGGCGATCGTACCCACCGGGCAGGTGGAGTGGCGGCAGACGCGGCAGGAACTGACACGGATCACCGAAGAGATAATCCGCGAAGGAAATGCCCGCGGAGAGATGGACGACCCGCGCCCCGATCTGACGGCGCTTTTTGTGCCGGGCCTCGTGCGCTCGGCGATGTTGTTCGCGCCGCCAGACCTGCGCGGGGGGGAGTTGGTGGAGCAGATCATGCGGCTGTTGCGCCACGGCGTGGCGGCCGACTCTGTCAAGCATCCGGACACCAAAGAGGAAGCCAGCGCGTAATGCCGAATCTTAAACCAGGCTGCGTATCGAGAGCATTTTGTCGTTCGGGCTGGCCAGCAGCGTCCTCGGCGCGGCCGGGCGCAATCTCCGCGATGGAGATTTGCGTAATTGGATTGCTGGCGGCGATTGTTGCCGGCTGTGTCAACCAGAATCAGGAGATCGCGGAATATCGCACCATTCTGGATGGACGTGTGACGCCGACCACCTCGCCCGCGCGGGGGGATGAACTGACATTGATTGAAGCCATGCATCTGGCGGCGCGTGCGGACGAGCGGCTGGATATTCAGGGGGAGGACTATCTGCAGGCGCTGATCGAGCGCGATCGGGCGGCGTGGAATTTTCTGCCGCGCGTCAACCTTCTGCCGACGTATCAGATCAACAAGATAAAGGTTGGCGGTTCGGGAACAAACACCTCAGGCGTGGATGTGGGGGCGGGATCGGGATCGAGGCGCACGCGGTTTGATTTTCCGGCCGATGCGTCAGTAAATCTTTTCAACGGGTTTCGCGATGTGAACACACTTGGCCGAAATGCTCATACGGCCGAGCAGCGCAAGTCCCTTTTGATCGATCTGCAGGAGCAGGTGCTGCTTGAGGCGGCGCGGGCGTTTTATCAGGTGATCATCAGTGAACAGTCGGTGGGTGTGTTGCAGGATTCATTGCGGTTGCAGGAAACGCGGCTGGATGAGGCGCACACGCGGGCCCGGATTGGCGCAGGCACCGAGCTTGAAATCGCCCAGACCGAGGCGCAGGTTGCCGGAACGCGCACGACCCTGATCGGAGCGCAGAGCGATGTACGGCAGGGGCGCGCCGTGCTGGCGTTTTTGACCGGCTTGCATGTTCAAGGCCGGCGGCTGGTGGTCGATCTGGACAACCAGGATCCGATCGCCGTGCTGGCGCGGTCGCAGGAGCTTGCGCTGGAGTCGCGACAGGATCTTCAGGCGGCGGACGAAGCGTTGCTTGCAGACTATCGGAATGTCGAGATTGCCGTTGGGGCGTTTTACCCGTCGGTGCAACTGGATTTCAAATACTTTCTGAAACGCGAGACGCAGCCGACGGACAACCTCTGGACGGCGCTGGTCTCGGCCAATGCGCCGATATTTTCGGCTGGCGATCTTAAAGCGGATCTGCGCCGCGCATGGTCGTTGCTGCGGCAGAGCAAGTTGCGACGCGACAGGCTCGTTCGGCAGATCGAGCAGGATGTTGCGGTGGCCTATGAGCAGGATCTATCGAGCAGCGAGCGGTTGGCGAACATCCAGACGCAGGTCAGGGCGGCGGCCGAGGCGCTGCGGCAAAGCGAGGAAAATTTCCGCGTTGGGCGGGCGACGAATCTCGATCGATTGACATCGCAAAACACACTGTTAAATGCCCAGCTTGATTACACCAGCGAGATTTCCAACAACAAGCTGCTTTATTTGAACCTCCAGCGGGTGATGGGCAGACTGGGCAACGCGGTACAGAAATAGCCCGCGCATCGCGCGGCAGGAAATGGGAGAATCAGCATATGGCGCAGCGCATCGAGCCGGAGGGGTTGATTGTCAGTTGTGATTTTTGCGGGACCGATTGGGACGGCGCTTCGCCGATCATCGAGGGCCATCGCGGCGCGCTGATCTGCCTGGAATGCCTCAAGCGGGCGCTCGGCGAATTACAGCGGGCGGAGGATGCCTACAAGTGCGTCCTGTGTCTGCGCGACGGGCTGCCGGCGATATTGCCGCGCTTCGAACATGAAAATCGGCCGGGCGTGTTCGGATGCAAGGGATGCATCGAACAGGCTGCGGACGTTTTCGATCGCGATGCAGATGTGCCGTGGACGTGGGAGAGCCGGCCGGCAAAGGGCGCAAAATAGTTTTCCAGCCGTTCGATCAGGGTCGATCGAGCCATTGCGCGAGATGCTCTGAGTTGATCTTCATGGGACGAACGGGATTGGCGCTCTGATGGCGGCGGGCAGCGATCATTTCGGCGAGGATGCTGGTCGCGATCTCTCCCGGCGTGATGGCGCCGATGTCCAGACCGATCGGGGCGTGAACACGCAGGATGGCTTCCCGCGGAACACTGTTGCCGGCAAGCGCATCGAAAATCGCTTTTATCTTTCGTTTCGAGCCGATGAGGCCGATGTAGGCGGCACTGGATTCGATGACAGCGCTTAGCGCGGCGGCGTCGTGGCGATGGCCGCGTGTAACGATGACGACGAATGTATGCGGATCGATTGGATATCGTCTCAGTTCCTGTTCGATGTCGCCCACGATGCAGTGGGCGATTGGAAAGCGAGCGAGGCTGGCGAAGTCCGGCCGGTCGTCGATGACGACCGTCGAGAATCCCGCCATTGAGGCCATCTCGCTCAGTGCCTTGGCGACGTGGCCGGCGCCGGCAATCAGAAGCGTGGGAGTGGGTTCGATGGTGTGCGACACCTCGCGCGTTTGGCCGGATTCGTCCTGAATGCGAATCGCCAGTGTGGTGGGTATATTGGCACGCAGGTCTGCGGCCAGCTTGATCCAGCGCGCGTGGAGAGGCGGGCAGATGCTTTCGACCGCGATGTCCATCGCGCCGCCGCAGACCAGGCCGTCATCCCATCCGTAATCGCGATCAAGGTTGAACGTGAGCATCCGGCTCTGGCCAGTGAGCATGAGTTCGAGCGCGCGGCGGCGCACTTCGGCTTCGACGCACCCGCCGCCAAGGGTGCCCTGCGTGTTTCCGGCCGCGGTGACCAGCATCGTCGCCCCCGCCCGCTGCGGCGCGCTGCCGCGCGTGCGCGCAACGAGGCAGACAGCCGCGCATTCGCCGGCGTCGGTGCGGAGGAGAAGCTCTTCGATGAGCGGCAGCACAACAGAGTGGGGAACGTGACGTGGACGCATTGAGTATAGCCGGATTTCGGACTTGGGCTCGACTATGCTTGTTCAGAGTGCGCGGCAGTCAGTTTTGTTTTTCCCTTTTAACGGCCGCCGCGCTAAAATGGATAGAACCGCGGCTGCTGGATGATTTCGAACATTTCCCCGAATCATTAGCCCTCGAACACCCCATGCGCCAGCCACACCAACTGGTTCACTCAAGAGCGCGCGTGCGCGGGCGGTATGCGCTGATGCCGCTCGAAGGGTTTCCCTCGTCCACGATTCCGGGATGGATTGGGGCAGAGGTGCGGGTGCTGGCGGCGCCGGCGCTGGGGGCGGGGTTTGTGGAACATTTGATAGTTCTGCCGGGCGGTGGCGAAGGAGCGTTTGCACCGGAGGAGGGGATCGAAAACTTTTTCTACGTGTTGTCAGGAAACGGCACATTTTGGGATGGAAACCAGAAGCGAGCTATTGCGGCGGGGGCGTTCGCGCTGGCGGCGGTTGGGCGCGGATTGCGGCTGGTGGCGCACGATCCGATGCGCGTTCTGGTGGTGCGCAAGCGGTTCGAATCAGCACCGGGGGTTGGGGATTTTGCGCCGGTGTCTGGGACGGAATCAGAAATCAAGGCCGAGCATTGGGCCGGAAGCGAGCATTGCCGCCTGCAGAAGTTGATACCGGACGAGCCTACGTACGATCTGGCAATGAACATCTTTACGTTCGATCCGGGTTACGGCCTGCCGGTTGTCGAGACGCATGTAATGGAGCACGGGCTTTTTTTACTTGAAGGGAAGGGGATGTATCTGCTTGAAAAGGAGTGGATGGAGGTAGAGCGCGACGATTTCATCTGGATGGGGCCTTATTGCCCGCAATCGTTCTATGCGACCGGACCGGCACCGGCGCGATATTTGTATTACAAAAATGTGAACCGCGATGTATCGCCGTGAACCGCGGCGGGAGAGACCATGGCATTTTCCGAAAAGATTTTTCGCGATGGGGACGTCGACGCCGGCGTTTTGAACGGCAAGACGCTTGCCGTGATCGGATATGGCATTCAAGGCAAGGCGCAGGCGGCCAACGCCCGGGACAGCGGGTGCCGTGTGATCGTCGGCGCGCGGCCGGAGGATCAGAGCCCCAGTCGCGCGCAAGCAAAAGCGGACGGATTTGAAGCATTTTCAGTTGCTGATGCGACGCGCAAGGCGGATGTGTTGCTGATCGAACTTGCGGACCCAGTGCAGCCGACGGTGTATCGTCAGGATATCGCGCCGAATCTGCGGGCCGGGCAGACACTTTGTTTTTGCCATGGATTCTCCATCCTGTACGGACAGATTCAGCCGCCGAAAGACGTGAACGTGGTGCTGTATGTGCCGAACGCGCCCGGTGCGTTCGTGCGGGCGAAATATGAGAAGGGAGAGGGGGTGTATGGATGTGTCAGCGTGGATCAGGATGCGACGGGCGATGCGCGTCAGATCGTGCTGGCAATCAGCAAGGCGGTGGGCAGCACGCGGGCCGGTGTGGTGGAGATGACATTTCAACACGAGACGGAGGGGGACAATTTTGAGGAGCAGATTTTATATGGCGGCGCGATACAACTGATGCGCCTGTGCTATCAAACGATGGTGGACAACGGTTATCCGCCGAGTTTTGCGTATGCCAAGGCGATTCGCAGTCTGCGCAGCGTCATTGACGTAATGGATGAGAAGGGGATTGAGGAATATCTGACGAAGGGGTGCAGCCGGACGTGCGAATTTGCCGTGAGAACGCGCGGGCCGCGGGTGGTTAACGAAGAGGAAATTCGCCGGATTTTTGCGGAGACGGAGAAGGGCGTTTTTGCGCGGGATTGGATGCAGGAATGGGCATTGGGTATGCCGCAGTTACATCGCCTGCGGCGCACGGCGGCCGAAGGTTCAATGGAAAACACGGGTCGGGCGTGGCGAGAGGAATTTGGGAAGTGACGCGGATGGAAGATTTGAAATTGCAGATTTCAAATTCCAGAGTTCAGACAGAATTCGATTTTCAACTTTGAGAGCTGAGGCCTGTGCAGTGAAATTCCCAATTTGACATGTTGTTCGAGTGAGTCGTTGAAGGTTTGCGATGGCAATCAATGCGGAAAGAATTCGCGGTGATATTGAGGCGATCGCGGCCTTTACACAGACGCCCGGTGAGGGGGCGACGCGGCCAACTTTTTCGACGGAATGGGGCCGGGCGCGGGACTATGTAATTGACCAAGCATACACCGCGGATTGCAAAATGCGTATCGACGCGGCCGGCAATGTCCACGCGCGGCCAGCGGCGCTGGGCTGGTCTGCTTCGACGTGGCTCTGTGGGTCGCACATCGATTCAGTGCCGCACGGTGGTGATTACGATGGGGTGGCCGGCGTCGCTGTCGCGCTCGAGGTTCTGCGCTCGGCGCGCGAAGATGGACTCGCCGCGCTGCCGATGGAGTTGGTGATTTTTGCCGAGGAGGAAGGCCCGACCTTTGGGCTTGGGATGCTCGGCAGCCGGGCATTGGTGGGCGAGATCGATGCGCCGTCCCTGGAAAAGCTGAAAAATTCAGCCGGCCAAAGCTACCTTGAGGCGGGAGAACCATATGGTGTGCAACGCGATCGAATTGCCGCCGATTTGATCGATGCATCATCAGTGCTTGGCATGGTCGAGG
>JBBQCK010000139.1:0-6747 GCA_038318605.1 Tepidisphaerales bacterium
ACTGGTCATTATGCGGCCTATGTCAAAACGAAACAAGCCCGGCGGTTCCGATGAACCGCCGGGCTTGTGGGCCGTCCGTGGCAATTGGTTGTCCCATCTTCCGATTTGCTCATCGATTAAGCGTCTGGGCGTAGTTGGCGATGTAGGTGGGCACCGGGTAGTGCTTCATGAGAAAGTCGCGAAGCTGCTCCCGCTCGGCGATCACAAAATAGACCGATTCGTCGATCCGCCGCGTGCAAAAGTTCACCGCGCGCACAAGGCTATCGGCGTCGGTCGCCACATTCAGGTTCAATTCTTCGCGGTTGACGGGCAGTACATTAAATTGCCATGCCTGACGCCTGTTGATCGATCGCAGGCAATCCTTCTCGAATTTCATCTCGTCGAGGTCGGTGACGCCGACGGTGCGGACATACTGCTCGACCCACGCATCTTCCACCGCCTGCGGGCTGATGCCATAGAGTCGCTCTGCAAGGTCGCCAAATGGCCGGCTCGTCGCTTTCTGAACCTTGAGAATATGTTGGACCTGGGTGTCAGTGAGAACGCCCTGTTCGACAAGAAGCTGGCCGATTGGAATACCCTGCATTTGAATCCCTCCTGGGAATCGCTTTGTGATCGTCTTTCCAGATTGTCTATCGGCGCGTTCAGCGGCCGGCTTGGGCGCATCGAGACTAAAAAGCGCCCGGATATAGGACGCACAAACGAATATGCCGCAAACCAGGCGTAGCACGCCACCCGCTACCGCGCGCCCCGGACGTAGAGATTTCGCCGGGCACTTGACATGCCGGCCGGCCGGGCGAACCTTGCCGCGATCATCATGATTCGACTTGGTTTAATGGGCTGCGGCGTTGTCGCTTCGTTTGGGCATATACCCGCCATTCAGCGGACCGCCGGATTAAAACTCTGCTCGGTATTCGAGCCCGACAGCGGCCGGCTGATGGAATCGCAGGCGCGTTTCGGCGTCGCCAATGGCTTCACCGACCCGGAGTTGTTCTTTCAGTCGGGTATCGACGCGGTCGTTGTTACCTCGCCCGCTCCGACCCATCTCGACAACGTTCTGATGGCCGCGCGCTATCGCAAACCCGTGTTGTGCGAAAAGCCGCTCTCGATGACTGAAGCGGACAGCGAACGCATGATCGCGGCGATGCGCGATGCCGGGTCGCCGCTGTTTGTCGGCTTTACGTATCGCTTCGCGCCACCGGCCATGGAGATCAAGCGTTTGGTGGCTGAAAAAGCCATCGGCCAGGTGCGCAGCCTGCGGCTGATCTATATCTGGGATTGCCACGGCCGATTTGACGACCGCGAATTCAGCGGCCGGCCAAATGCCCGGCGCGATGCACGCATGGACGAAGGGGGCCCGATGGTCGATTGCGGCGTTCACCAGATCGATCTGGCCAGGTGGTGGCTTGGCAGTGAGATCACTCGGTTTCATGCTGAAGGCGCATGGGTGGATCCACATCGGAATCCCGACCACATGTGGTTGCATCTCGACCACGAAAGCGGTGCCCACACCGCCGTGGAAATCAGCTACAGCTACGCCCACACTTCTCGCGACGGCCGATGCGATTTTCGATATGAATTGATCGGAACAGAAGGACTGATCCGTTACGACCGTCAGGGAAGATTTTTCGAGGTGGTCAATCGCCACGGGACGCAATATTTGAACTGGACGGAAGAAAAGAACTTTGACGGCATGTATGCGGAATTTGAACACGCCATCAGAACCGGCGACAAGCGCAACATGCCGACCGGCGAGGATGGCCTGCGCGCCACGCGGGTGGCGCGGGCCGCGACGGACGCCGCAGCGCAGCGGCGGACGTGACCCGACTGCACGATATTTCTCCCAACGCGTGCGGGTTTTCAATTCCATGACGCGGAAGCATTCCGCGGGTAAGATTGCGTTCGACCGGGCGTGGCGGAACGGCAGACGCTACGGACTTGAAGGTTTTGAGTGCCCCGGCGGCAACGTCGGTGGTAGAACGCCTCAAATTCGGTGAACCCCCTGTTGGCCTGCGCCAACGAGGCAACGCCGAGCGAAGCTCCCAGTGGGGAGAACGTGTAGAGACTCGACGGGGCGCACCCCACCGGGGTGAAGACAGAGTCCAGACCACGAACCCGCTTGACCGGCGGGGCGGCGAAAGCCGAAGTGAGTAAGAAAATCCGTTGTCCCGCAAGGGACGTGCGGGTTCGATTCCCGCCGCCCGGAGTGCCGGAAGAAATTCTGCCGTCAAGCCTCAACAAGCACATGCATCTTCGCGGGATCCGCGTCGCGGTGCTTGCGAATGCTGATGACCACGTCGTAATCCAAAGCCGTGACAAAGCGCATCAGCCGCTCCGTGGAAAAATCGCGCAACATTCCTCGCATCAACGCCGAAACCTTTGGCTGGTCAACGCCGAGCCGCTCGGCGGCCTGCTTCTGCGTCAATTCCATGGACGTGATTAAATCGGAGATTTTTTGAGCCAGCCGCGCCTTGACAAGACGTGCCGCGGCGTCGGCGTAGCCGAGGTCGGCAAAAACGTTTCCGCTACTGTTTTGAACCCGGTCCACGAGTTCTTCGCTTTTAGCGCGCCGATTGTACAAAGCTTTATTTTTCATATGTCTCCTGGTGATGTATTTCCGCGACCTTCAACCGACTTTTGATTTTGGCAATCTCTTTGATCGGCGTCGAGATGCCCTTCTTCGATTTTTTCTGAAAGACGTGCAAGACGTAAACCGCAGACTTAAATTTGACAGTGTACACAGCGCGGTACGCGCTTCCTTCTTCCGTCGCAATGACCTCGACCACACCAGAACCGCTGAAGCCACGAAGCGGCTTGGCATCAAGGTGTTTTCCGCCGATTTGTGCGCGATCAATCGCGAAACCGAATACGTCCTTCACATTCTCGGGCATCTTCCGAATATCGTCTTTGGACGAACCTATCCAGTGCAGCGGCTTCCGATTTGTAATGTCGCGCACATGCTAATACTAGCCTGCTTCGGCAGTTCAGTCCACCTCAATTGAACTTTGATCGAGGATCGCGGACGAGCGATCTATATTTCTAAACGCGAACGCCCCGGGGCACACTGCGTGTCACTTCTCGGCCAAAGTTGCAGCCACCAACCCCCTTCGTCCGATAACACTTTCGGTTACTCGAAAGGAGATCGGCGAGATGGCTCGAATTTGGAATACAACGCGTGATGTTTGCGCCCGACTGACCCGCTGGACCCGTGCCCGTGCCGGGTATGACGCCAGCGGCATGCCGCTGGTATTTACCGGCGAACGCGTCGAGCTGCAGGCTTCGGCCCGCATTTCGGCCGATTCCGAGTGGGCCAGCGCCCCCAGTGACATCATGGATGATCTCTTGATCGCGTCGGCGACCGCCGACGACATCGTCGAGCTTGAAACCGATCTCGACTGGCATGAGGAGCGGGAGAGCCAACGCATCACTCTTGAATTGCCGTCGGATCTGGATTCCGCCATCGGCGCCGCGCTGGCCGCCCGCATCGAGAACATCCAAGATCGGATCGAAATTGTCGATGCAACTGTTGCCATCATCGCCACTGCAGATGGCGACGTAACCGATGGCGCGACAGTTGCGACCACAACCGCCCTGCCCGATGCGATCATCACCGAAACGCCGGCCGAGCCGGTTGTCGCCGAGGTCGCGATCGAATCCGCCGCGACTTGTGACGTCGATCATCAGATCGACCGCGACACCGCCTACGCACTTTTGGCGGAAGAGCCGGCCGAGGCCGTGGAGGCTGACGCCGGCGCCAGCCACGCATTTGACGAACAACTTTACGACGAAGCCTCCATTGGAAACGAGATGGTGACGCCATCGCTGGCACAATACGAGCTTGTCGTTGAGCCGGTGCTTTATGCTCAGGCGATGCCGATCGAATACAGCGAGCGCGCTGGCGTCCGGCGAGCCAATGTGCCGCAAATGGATCTAAAGAAGGCCGTCACGCTTCCGCCCGATGTGTTTGAAATAATGACGCAGCGCCCACAGATGCAGTTTGTGGACGCCGTCACCCGCATCGATCCCCCGGCCGTGGATCAGCCTGCCGCGCTTCCGGTAAATGCCAACAATGACGGTGATGATGTCTCACCTGCCGCGCTCTGCAAAATGCTCGCGGAGGAGGCGGGAAGGCGCGCCCGGTCGGCGATGAATGCCTATCGCCGATTGGTCGAATCGGCGGAGGCGCAGCACCGCGCCGTTCGCGAGGACGCAAAACGCGGCTTGAGGATTGCATGGGGCTTTGGCGGATCAATGGCGGCACTCGCCGCGATCGGATCGGCCTGGGGCGCCCGTGAGCTTTCCAACGCTCGCTCTGAGGTTGTAGCGATGCGCGACAAGGCGCAGGCCGCCCTGGCCAGCTCGGTCGAACGCGATCAGGGTCGCTCGGCAGTGGCCAGGATTACCAATACCGAGGCGGACCAAGTTCGCCAGCGGCTGGACATGGCGATGGCGGCTTCAGCAAATCGCGATCCAGCCGGCGTAAAGTCTCCCTCGACCCAGCCGGCCGCGGCCATCCCCGCCCCACTGCCCAGCCTTTTTGTTGCCGCTCCGAGGCCGGCGCAGCCATCAGAATCATGGGCTTCGCTACTGAAAGGTGAATAGGTCATTTTTCCGCTGAACGGTGCGGCTACGGATCGGTATGATCCCACCAATGAGCCCGTCCGGCGGAAGTTCGAACCCGGCGCCGAATCCTTCTTTCGCGGCCTTGGTCCGCCGGAGAAGGATTCGGCGCATTCTGTTTTACTCGATGATCGGTTTTGCATTGGTCTGCATCGCCGATCGCGCCGGCTTTTTTCATCGCACGCTCTGCATAGCCTGGCTCGGAATACGCGGATTCCAAGGGGACGACTACGCCAACTTTGATGGGAAGCGAGGCACCGTGCGCGACGTGATCGACGGCGAAACGCTTCAAATCCGCGTCGGGCCGGATGCGCTGATTGTGATCAAAGTGCTGGGAATCCTGGCGCCCGTAAGCGGGGAATACTGGAACGAGCAGTCGTTCGACGCCGTGAGGGAAATCTGCGCCGGCCGAAAAGTGACGATTCGCCTCGACGGCACTCAGACGCGCGATGCGCAGGACCGCCTGCTGGCAAACATCTATCTTCCGGACGATACCCTCCTCGCGGCGCAATTGGCGCGATCGGGCGATGTCCGGGCAGATCACAGCGGCGCGTGCGAAATGCAGGCCATCATCCAGTCGGCCGAATCTACCGCGAAGCATGGCCATCGCGGAATCTGGAGCGAAAAGAGTAATTGATAGCGAGCGGCGCACTATTTCGCCGACTCACCCAAAAGAATTGCGACGCAGGAGCTGAATTACCGTAAGTTTCATCCGGCCACCGCCGCTCGCGGCACAGGAGGCGCGAGCACCACATGCGGGCGAATATTCCTGATCTTGTCGGCCAGCGCCGTCTGCTGGGCAAAAATCTCACGATTTACCGAATTCATCGCCCGCGCATCCGCCCGATAGATGTCGCCCGTCAACGTACGAGCAATCGAGCATTCGACATACTCCATCCTGCTGCGCTCCTGCCAGTCAGCGCGGATAACGACATTGACGCCCCCTTCGCCAAAACTCAGCAAGCCCCATCGCGCCGGCAAATCTTTCTTCTGGATCATCCCATTTGGCGCCAGGATATAATGCAGATTGGCCATGGGGTTCATCAGGCAGGCGTTGAATTTGCCCATATTCGACGAGCAATAGGGCGTGCGGCGCATTTCGCGTTGGCGACGTTTTGTGCGTATCGTCTTTTCTCGCTTGAGAAACAGCGCAAATTGATCAACATCCCCCTTGTCGCGCAAAAAGTCGGCCCGGCTGGCCTTGCACTCCACAAAGCAAACCTGTGGCAGCTCGTTGCCGCACGACAGGTAGTTGTAGTAAGGCCGGAATCGCCCCGTTCCCACGGCATCGATGATTCCCAATGGCCGAAGATTCACCTCGGCGGCGATACACCGATATCCCATTCGATGAAGCCATCGACACGCTTCTTTTTTCAATGTCTTATGAAGATCAGTTTCACCGGGCATGCGGGGCACTCCTTTGCCGCAAGAGTGGCATGATGGTAATCGGGCGGCGGTGGGCCTTCAACAAGAACTCGCGCCCCCACCAACGCTTCACGTCTGCGATGGCTTTCCGACAAACCCTGGTCCCAGGGAAAATAATTCAGGCGTTGCTTGCGACCTTCGCCCAAGCATCAAAGCGCGCCAGCAGTCCCGGGTTGACGCTTGGCGGGGTTGCGAGAATGACATCTTCAATGATGTCGGCCGTGATTGAACCCTCAGTGCCGCTCGCCACCGATTGCAAAAACGGTATCGTCGCGGAACGATCGCAGATGTATTTGATGTCGGCGCCGCTGTACAGATCCAGCCGCTCTGCAATGGCGTCCAACTCAACCGAGGGATCAACCGGCCGTTTGCCCAGGTAAAGGTCGAGCAGCTTCCGCCGAGCAGGAAGATCCGGTAGCGGTATGTAAATCTTGTCGTCGAACCGTCCGGGGCGAAGAACGGCCGGGTCAAGCTGCCACGGCACATTCGTGGCGCCGAGAAATAGAATCGGGCTGAGCCGTTTTTTATCGAATCCTTCCATTCCCTGAAGAATCTGCGGAACGACGCGCTGCATGACGCTCGAACCCTCATCCTTCCGTGACGGCACCAGCGCCTCGATTTCATCAATGAAGATGATCGCACGCTCTTCCTTTGCAGCAGCGTCGAAGAGCTTCTTAATATTCTGCTCGGCCTCGCCGACCCATT
>JBBQCK010000140.1:0-6723 GCA_038318605.1 Tepidisphaerales bacterium
GGCTATTTGACGCCGAGCGGAAGAAGCCGCTGCCGGCGTTTCCGGCGCGCATGGCGATTGTCACCAGTCGCGGGGCGGCGGCGCTGTTCGATGTGCTGAAGGTTTTAGGACGATATCCATTCATTCGCATCGCGCTGTTTCCCGTGACGGTGCAGGGAGATGGCGCCGGGACGAGAATAGCCGATGCGCTCAAGGTGCTGGGCGGCGCCAAGGCAGCATGGAAACCGGACGTCATCTTGCTGGTTCGCGGCGGCGGATCGCGCGAAGATTTGTGGGCGTTCAACGAGGAAGCGGTGGTGCGGGCGGTGGCGGCCTCGCGTGTTCCGGTGATTACCGGCATCGGCCACGAAATCGACGTCTCGTTGGCGGATCTGGCGGCCGACCATCATGCCCATACCCCGACCGAAGCGGCCCAGGTGGCGGCAGCGCGCTGGCGCGGCGCGCGCGAGGAAATTGATCTGCATGCGCTTGGGCTAAGGCGCGGCGTTCGACGAAAGGTCGATGAAGCCCGCCAATGGCTGTCGGCGCTAGAGCGGCATGAAACATTTCGTCGGCCGGCCGATCGCGTTCATCATTTCCTGCAATTAATCGATCATCGTCATCGCCGACTTCAAAGCTCGATCCGCACGCGCCTTCAAACCGCGCAAAAGCGAATCGGCCTTCTCGAACAACGGCTGAATCGCAACAACCCGGACGCGGCGATTTTGCGGCGGCGCACCGCCGTCGAGCAGATGGTTCAGCGATTGTCGCGGGCGATGAATACGGGAGTACGCCGGCGTTTGGATCGGCTGGTGGAATCGGCGGGGCGCATACGCGAATTTCATCCGCGGCATCGGCTGAAGCTGGCGGGGCAGCAGTTGGTGCGGGCCGACGAGCGATTGCGAGCATCACTACGGGCGATTTGTGATCGAAGGCTTGCAGCGATCTCATCGGCCGACGCGCTCTTGCAGGCCGTCGCGCCGCAGCGGGTGTTGGCCCGAGGCTTTTCGATCACGACAGTGAAAAAGACCGGCCAGCTCGTGCGAAACCCGGCCGACGCCGCGCCGGGGGCTCGCATCGTTACGCGGCTGGCGGATGGATCGATTGAATCGACGGTTGAAGATCTGGATCGGCCTAAGTTGTTCGAATAATCATTCAGCGGGGCGCGCCGGCGATTCGCCTTGCGAGTGTTTTCGACTTTGGATTCCGCGCCCGGCGGGAGCGTTTCCTTGCGCATTTCGGTGGGCAGCTTTTCAACTTTTCCCGCTACCGCCTGGTCCTGGCGGTGGTGTCGCTTGAGTTCCTGCTTGCCGCGTGGCGATTCATTCAGCAGTCGGCGGGTGCGATTCTCTGCGCATGTCACTGCGCAGCTTTTCCTTCAATTTCATTTGCTGAAGTTCGGATTCGGTGCGCTCGGCGCGAGAGCGGTTGCGATATTCTTTGATCTGCCGAAAGGTTGCCAGGACGGTGCGCGTGAGCAGCGTCGCGACGATGCCGGCGAGGAAGGTCAGCAGCATCAGCAGAATGAGAGAAGTCTCCGGCTCGGCGCCGAAGAAGAACCAGATTTTCTGGGGCTTGCTGCTGTTGTTGTAGAGGAAGAACAGGACGTACAGCAGCACGAGCACCAGCGCCGTGGCCTTGGTCCAGATTTTTAA
Source organism: Tepidisphaerales bacterium (assembly GCA_038318605.1). Taxonomy (GTDB): domain Bacteria; phylum Planctomycetota; class Phycisphaerae; order Tepidisphaerales; family Tepidisphaeraceae; genus JBBQCK01. Next base: position 1,635 of record JBBQCK010000140.1, read on the forward strand.
TTTCAGCCAGAAGTTCCCCATAGGTTATTCCTCGTCGGTGTATTGGGTCGTCATCTACTGCATCGACGCGCGGGGTGCGGATCGTCCGAAAATTAGGCGGTGAGAAGGTTATTGGACCGGGGCTCGGCCCAGGCGGTATGTTGTTGCGGTCATGCGCCAAGCCGTTCACTAACTTTTGTTGAGCGTCCAGCTACTTTAACGCGGCCAGGCCGTGGCATCGCAGTCGCCAATTTATAGCACCAACCCCACATCAATCATCGCTTTCCAGCACCGCCATAAAGGCTTCCTGCGGGATGTCTACGCTCCCGACGCGCTTCATGCGCTTTTTGCCTTCCTTTTGTTTTTCAAGCAGCTTGCGCTTGCGGCTGATGTCGCCGCCGTAACACTTGGCCGTCACGTTTTTACCGACGCTCTTGATCGTTTCACGGGCGATGATTTTTCCGCCGATGGCGGCCTGAAGCGGGATTTCAAACAGGTGGCGGTCGATCTCCTCTTTGAGGCGGACGAGGAGCTTTCGGCCGCGTGCTTCGGCCTTTGAACGATGCACGATGAGCGCCAGCGCGTCTACGCGATCGGCGTTGACGAGAATATCCAGCTTCACAAGATCGCCGGCTCGAAAGCCGATCACCTCGTAATCCATCGTGCCGTAGCCCTTGGTCGCGCTTTTCAGCTTGTCGTAAAAATCGTAGATGACCTCGGCCAGCGGAAGCTCGTATTGGAGGATGACGCGGGTTTTGCTGATGTACTCGGTTTTTTTGTAAGTGCCGCGGCGGTCTTCGCAGAGTTTCATCATCGCGCCGACGCCATCGGATGGAAGAATGAGGTTCATCCCGATGAAAGGCTCGCGCACTTCCTTGATCTGCGATGGATCAGGTAAATCGCTGGGCGCGTCGATGCGATAGACTTCGCCGGTCGTCTTTTCGATTTCGTAGGTGACGGTCGGGGCGGTCTGTACGACTTCGATGTTAAATTCTCGTTCGAGGCGTTCCTGGATGATCTCCATATGCAGCAGGCCCAGAAACCCACAACGAAAACCGAAGCCGAGCGCATCCGAGCTTTCCGGCGCGAAGGTAAATGAGCTGTCGTTGAGCTGCAGGCGATCCATCGCGTCGCGCAATTCGTCGTATTGCGTTTTGCCGCCGGGATAAAAGTCGCAGAAGACCATCTGCTGAATGGGCTTGTAACCGGGAAGAGCTTCGGCCGCGGGCGCCTGTGCATCGGTGACGGTATCGCCGATGCGCACGTCATGTAGGTCCTTGATTGCGGCGACGATGAAACCCACCTCGCCGGTGCCGATGGATTCGACGCGCACCGGCCGGGGCTGGAGCTTGCCCAGGTCCGTGACCTGATATTCCTTGTCGGTACCCATGAAGCGAATTTTCTGGCCCTTGCGCAGTTTTCCATCGACGACGCGCACATAAGTAATGACACCGCGATAGTCGTCGTATATCGAATCGAAGATCAGCGCCCGAGTGGGGGCGTTTGGGTTGCCGCGGGGCGCCGGCAGGCATTCGCACAACTTGTAGATCAGTTCATCGATCCCCTGCCCGGTTTTGGCGCTGACGAGCGTGGCATCCTCGGCGCGAAAGCCGAGCACCTGCTCGATTTCCTCGGCCACCCGATCCGGATCGGAGCTGGGCAGGTCGATTTTGTTGATGACCGGCAGTATCTCCAGGCCAACGTCAACCGCAGCGTAGGCATTGGCGACGGTCTGGGCCTGCACCCCCTGCGTGGCATCGACGACCAATATGGCGCCTTCACATGCCTGCAGGGCTTTTTGGACTTCGTAGTGAAAATCGACGTGGCCGGGGGTATCGATGAAGTTCAGCATGAACTCCTCCCCCTTGTGGACGTGTCGGACGGTGACGGCCGACGCCTTGATGGTGATGCCGCGCTCCCGTTCGAGATCCATGTCATCCAGGATTTGTTCTTTGAACTCCCGTTCTGTAATCGCTCCGGCGCGCATAAGCAGCCTGTCGGACAGGGTGCTTTTGCCGTGGTCGATGTGGGCGATGATCGAGAAATTGCGAATCTGCATGGGTTTACGTTAATTACTTCGGCCTATGAGTCCCACCCGAGTGGCGTTGAGTGGAGGATTGTACTCGTCTCGTGTAAGCCCGACAAACCGGCCCGGCCGGCATTGATTGGCAATAATACGGGCATCCAAATACCTGCCGTGCACGCCCGATAACCACCTGCACAAAAAGAAAGCACGAAAGCGCGCAGGTTTGGCCCATTGCCTAGTCTTGAGCGCGCGGCCCATTCCGACCGGCGTGGCCGCCCACTAAATAATTAGGAAACTCCCGCGACAATGCCCCAGTGAGGGGAGCATTATATGTAGGGGTTTCACCTACCTTGCATCGGGGCTTACGCCGTGGCAAGATGCCGTGGTCGCCGCGCAGGGCGCAACGGGATCGGTTGGCTGGCGGAGGCGTCGCAAAGGACTGATTGGCCGGCGCTGGCTTAGTGAATCATCGCACATGGCTAATACATTGGAATTGACGGTGGACAATCGCGCGGTTCGGCGAATTTTCATCGTCGAAGACCATGCGCTGACAAGGGAGGGTCTCCGCCTCGTGATCGAGCGTGAACGTGATTTGGCCATCTGCGGCGAATCGTGGCGCATCGCCGATGCATTGGAGCAGATAGAAGCCAACTCACCTGATTTGACGCTGATCGATCTGCAACTGGGCGGCGAGGATGGGCTGGACCTCGTTCATCAACTCAAAGCCCGCCGGCCGACATTGCCGTCGCTCGTGGTTTCGATGTACGGCGAATCGATGTACGCGGAGTTTGCTTTGCGGGCGGGGGCGCGGGGTTACGTTATGAAGTCGGAAAGCACCGAGACGCTTTTAGGAGCGATAAGATGCGTGCTTGATGGGGGCGTTTTCGTGAGTCCGGAGATGTCGTCGAAGCTGTTGTTGCAGCTGGTTGACGCTGGGGCGGAAAAATCCAGCGGACTGTCGCGCCTGAGCCATCGCGAATATGAGGTTTTCCGGCTCGTGGGCCAGGGGGAAGGACCGACCGCCATCGCCGCCCGGCTTGGTGTCAGCATCAAGACCATCGAAACCTATCGCGAGCAGATCAAATCAAAGCTGGGTCTGGATGGCGGCCGGGAACTTCTGCGGTGCGCGATGCGGCATATCGAACAGCGCGAGCGCCCCGAGATGCCGGCACGGTAGGCATGATTACGGGGGAACCCCCGATGGTCGGCGAGCACGGACCGTTCATCCTTTAACTGAGTGCAAATTTAGACGGAAGACATGGCACGAGGTGTGCAATGTCGCAATGCAGTTCGCCGCGTTGGCGCGCGGCATGGGCGTCTGCATCGTCAATGCCCGATCCGGTATGGATCATCGGCTGGCAGCCAAAATATCCGCGGAGTCGCAAATGATGCGCGAGTTGATCGCGTTTGCGCCACGAGAGGATTTGGCTTCAGACCGCACGTTGTAAATGCGATCGCCTTTTTTCATTCACCCTCACGGGAGGCCGCTGAAATGGTTCCAAAACGTTGTCTGAAGCGCTTGACCTGGTGTTCCGCAGTTGCGGGGCTGGCACTTGCGCCGTGCATTGCGATGGCTGACGCACCTGTCGCGATGAAAATGCTCGACGAAAGCAACACGGGCGTTATCGCAAACACGGTATGGACTCTGATCGCAGGCATGCTCGTGTTCTGGATGAACGCCGGTTTTGCGACGCTTGAGGCGGGACTTTGCCGCCGAAAGAATGCCGTAAACATTCTGGCGAAGAACTTCGTCGTTTTCGCGATCAGTTCGATCGCGTTCTGGGTTTTGGGCTTCGGCCTGATGTTCGGAAACGGCAACTCAGTCATCGGCCAGCATGGCTTTTTGCCGGCGTTGATGGATACCGCTGATGTGCCTCCGACCATCCCGGCCGACATGGCCGATGGCGCGGAGAAGGCCGCGATTCAGGCGCAGATCGACAAGCAGGCGGAATTCACCTTTTCGTCGCTCAACTGGGCTGCGGTGCCGATCTCGGTGAAATTCTTCTTCCAGCTCGTGTTCGCTGGAACGGCTGCCACCATCGTTTCGGGTGCGGTCGCGGAGCGAATCAAATTTGGATCGTTCATCATCTTCTCGTTTGTGCTCGTGGCGCTGGTCTATCCCATTACCGGCCACTGGATTTGGGGCGGCGGGTGGCTGTCGGCGCGTAAGTTTCACGACTTTGCCGGTTCGACGGTCGTACACTCGGTCGGCGGGTGGGCGGCGTTGGCTGGCGTGCTTCTGCTCGGGCCTCGACTTGGTAAATACACCAGCGATGGCAAGGTCAATCCCATTCCCGGCCACAACATGGGTCTGGCGGCATTGGGCTGCCTGATTCTCTGGCTCGGCTGGTTCGGGTTTAACCCGGGCTCGACGATGACCGCCGGTGTGCAGATTGGCCACATCGCCGTGACGACAAACACCGCAGCATCGTTCGGCGCCCTTGCGGCAACCGTCGTTGCGTGGCTGGTGCTGGGCAAGCCTGATCTCTCAATGATTCTCAACGGCTGTCTTGCGGGTCTGGTCGCCATCACGGCTCCGTGTGCGGTTGTGACCATCTGGGGCGCGGCCATTATCGGCGGCGTCGCCGGCGCACTGGTCGTCTTCTCGGTTTTGGCTTGGGATAAGCTGAAAATTGACGATCCTGTCGGCGCGCTCTCGGTGCATCTTGTGTGCGGGACGTTTGGCACGCTGGCGGTCGGACTGTTCGCTTCGCCCGCGGTGATCGAGAAGTATGCCATGGGCGCCTATTGCGACGCAGGGCTGTTCTGCGGCGGCGGCGCGACGCAGTTGATCACGCAGATCATCGGCATCGCGGCCGTTGGCGCAACCGTGTTGGTGATTTCGCTGGTCGCGTGGGCGATCATCAAGGCCACGGTTGGAATCCGCGTCAGCGCGGCCGAGGAAATCGAAGGGCTGGATATCGGCGAGCATGGTATGGAAGCCTATCCGGGCTTTGCGACCGACAGCTCTACGATGGCCGAGCCATTCCCCGAATCATCGGCAGCACCGCATGGCCGGGTTGCAACGGTTTGAGCTCGGACGGTAAACAGGCGTCGGCATTGAGAATGCCGTAGTCAGTCAAC
>JBBQCK010000141.1:0-6683 GCA_038318605.1 Tepidisphaerales bacterium
GATACCGGCGGCTCGATCCGCCAGCCGGCGGCGCTGTGCGGGTTGGTCGGGCTTAAGCCGACGTACGGGCGCATCAGCCGGTTTGGATTGGTTGCATTCGCATCAAGCCTCGATCAGATCGGCCCATTTGGCCGGACGGTGACGGACGCGGCAATGCTGCTGCAGGCGATGGCGGGGCGCGATCCGCTGGATGCGACATCGGCGGACGCCGTTGTGCCGGATTTTCTGGAGTCGATCGATCGGCCAATCGAGGGTCTGCGCATTGGCATCGTGAAGGAATTTGCGGCGACGGCGGGCATTGATCCTGCCGTGCAGGACGCATTTGAAGCGGCGGTGAAGGTCTATCGTTCGCTTGGCGCTAAGATTGTCGATGTCGAACTTCCGCATACGGAATATGGAATCGCCGCATATTATGTGATCGCTCCGTGCGAGGCTTCGAGCAATCTGGCTCGGTACGACGGCGTGCATTTTGGTCATCGCACTGACAAACCCGTGAAGGACATCTTCGAGCTGTTTTCACGCAGTCGAACCGAAGGGTTTGGCGAAGAGGTCCGACGGCGCATCATGATCGGAACCTATGCGCTCTCCAGCGGATATTACGATGCCTATTACAACCAGGCGGTGAAGATGCGGCAGCGCATTCGCCTTGATTTTGAACGGGCGTTTGAGCGATGCGATGTGATCGCTTCGCCGACAACCCCGACTCCGGCATTCAAAATCGGCGAGAAGACCGGCGATCCATTGCAGATGTACCTGAGCGATGTGTTTACCGTTACCTGCAACATTGCCGGAATACCAGGGCTGAGCCTGCCGTGCGGTTTTACCGGCGGCGACAAGCCTTTGCCGATCGGTCTGCAATTGCTCGGGTCGGCGTTTGGCGAAGAAACAATGCTGCGCGCGGCCCGGATGTATGAACGGGCCACCGATTGGCATCTTCGGCGTGCGTCGATTCCATGAGCGGCAATCGGGCGCGGTGTGTTACCATCGGGAGTTCATGCGGGAACTCGACGAGCTTTTCGCGGCTTTGGAACGTTCAAAGTTTCGGCGCGGGTTTGCGCTTAAGGGGCGCGAGCTGGAGTATCTGCTGAAGCGCGGCATCGACGCCGTGCGGTCGCACGCGGCCGAAATCGTGCGGCAACGTCTTGCGCCGGCGAATGCTGCCAACGATGGGCGACAAACGCCGACGCATAATCATCCGGTCTTTATCGCGCAGCACGCCACCGCAACATGCTGTCGGAGATGTCTGTGCCAATGGCACCGGATCGACGTGGATCACGATCTGACCGACGAAGAACAGGCCTATGTCGTCGCGGTTATAGAGCGATGGCTCCGGACTCAGTGGTGCGGGCCATACGACAAATCCATCACACCAACGCATCCAACGCCGCATCCGCCGGGGCATCCGCCAGACGGCGGACGGCTCGATCAGCGGTAGTCCGCCAGCTTTACTGTGCCGCCGCGCGCGATTGCGTCTTCGGCCGCGAACGCGAGCTCCATCGTTTCGAGCGCTTCGCTGGAAGGATCGACCGCGCCTTTGCCGTTGAGCAGGTTGTGAACGAACTGGCGAAGCAGGCCGTTCATATCGTGGTGGCTTTTGTCGGCCGGATGGAAGGCGAAATCCTCGATGCGCTCAAGGGTGGTGTCGCGGCGGTCGTGATCGAATTTGAAGAGATAGAGCTTCTCCTTGTAAATCTTCATTTCGCAGGAGCCTTTCGTGCCGACGAGTGAGATGTCGAAGTCGTGGCCCGGCACCTGCCGCCAGTCGGGATGAAAGCCGCCTTCACGATAAAATGTCGGAGCGCGGTTATGGAAAATCTGAAAGTTGCATACCGCGCCGCCGTGGGCGCGGAGCATAAGCGTGACGTTGTCCGGCACATCGGCGGGATAAAAATGCAGGGCGTTTTTCGACGGGCGAAATGCGGTGATCTCGTCGATCGGCCCGAGGTAGGTGCGGATCATGTCGAGCTGATGAATGCCGCAATGAAAGCAGATTCCGCCGCCGCGCGCGCGATCTAGTTTCCAGATGGTGGATCGATCGACGGACGGGTCGTCGGACCACCAATGGCCGCGCGAATCGAGCACGCTGGCCCAGGTCAGGTCGCCGAAAAAGCCGTCGCGAACGAGTTGGCGCAGGCGCGAGGTCATTGTGCCGTGCATGTATTCAAAGCCAATTTGCAGCACCTTGCCCGATTTGCGCTCTGCATCGACCATCGCCTTGCATTCGGCCATTGTGGGCGCCATCGGCTTCTCGCAGAAGACGTGCGCCCCGGCGTTCAGCGCGGCAATGGTGGCTTTGGCGTGATCGTCGTTGGCGTTGACCACGGCCACCATGGCGGGGCGATCCTTGGCATCCATCATCTGCTCGACGCTGCCGTAGGCGGGTACGCCGAACTGCTGGCTGAGTTCCTGCTGGCGGGCGGGTGTCGAGGTTACAAAGCCGGCCAGACGCACTTCGGGAATCGATTTGAGAAATTTGGCGAAGTGTACCCCGACGCGTCCGCCTCCCACGAGCCCGACAGACAACGCTGACGATCGCGATGGATGGGTCATGGCTGCCATGATACGTTCCGTGCAGCCGATTGCAGAATCGTCAATGTGCTGGCTCGCAGGTGACCATGTTGTTGCTGGGAGAAAGCATACCCATATAATGCGAGTCGCCTTGCGAGTGCCGCGCGATGCCGGTGCCGCTGAGTACGATTGGAGCGAATCTGTATGACCGTTGTTCCCAACTCCGACACCGCCCGGCCGGTAATTGATCCGGAGCTACTCGCAATTTTGCGGTGCCCCCTGACACGCAGTCCGCTGAGGGTCGAGGGGGAATTTCTAGTTGGGGAGGTGGGCGAGTTGCGCTATCCGATCCGCGATGGCATTCCGGTGCTGCTCATCGAGGAGGCGCAGTTGCCGCCGGGCGTCAGCAACCTCGAAGAGTTCAAGAATCGTTTCAAGGACCAGATTCCGCAATAAGCCGGCCGGGCCATGCCGACCCAGATTCCCGCATCGGAAAATTCGGCAATCGGTTGCGTCCGAAAATGTTGCGCAACCTGCCATGCAAGTCGATTAAGAGCAAACGATTACCCCTTGTTGCGCGCCCGGCAAACTGCTAGCATCGGCTCCATAAACTGAGGGGCGAGGATGTCCCGCGTGGAACCCATCAAGCCATTGGATGGCGTTCCAGGAACACCTGCATGAAACTGGTTGTCACCATCCCGGCGCTCAATGAGGAAAAGACCATCGCGCGGGTTGTCCGCGCGGTGCCGCGCGACATTCCCGGTATCGACGAAGTCGAAGTGCTGGTGATGAACGACGCCTCTACCGACCGCACGCTTGAAGAGGCATCCGGCGCGGGCGCGACGGTGATTACGCTCAAAGGCCGGCGAGGGCTCGGCATGGTGTTTCGCACCGGCCTCGAGCATGCGATGCGCCGCGAGGCGGACATCATTGTCAACATCGATGGGGACGGGCAGTTTAACCCGGCCGATATTGCAAAACTGATAGCCCCGATCTTGTGTGACGACGCTGATTTCGTCACCTGTTCGCGATTTTCTGATCCGGCGCTGCATCCCACCATGCCGCTGGTAAAATATCTGGGCAATAAAGCCGTCACCGGAATGATCAATTGGGTTTGCGGCGGGACCGATTTCACCGATGTATCGTGCGGTTTCCGGGCCTTCGGACGCGAGGCGGCGTATCGGCTGGTGCTCCATGGACGGTACACCTATACGCAGGAAACGTTCATCGATCTGTTTTCCAAAGGCATGCGCATCGTCGAGGTGCCGCTGGCGGTGCGGGGTGTGCGCGAACATGGCAAGAGCCGGGTCGCTTCGTCGGTATTGAAGTATGCCACCAACAGCGGGCCGATCATTCTCCGGGCCATGCGCGACATTCAACCGCTGAAATTTTTCGGCGGCATCGGAATGATGCTTTTGCTTGGGGGGATGCTGGGCGGCGGCTTCGTAACGGTTTACTATTTCACCCACGGCAATCGGACCTCGCCATTCACGAGCCTGATTCCAATCAGCGGTGTATTGGTGACGCTGGCGTTTTTGATGGGGGCACTGGCGCTGCTGGCGGACATGGTGGGGCGGCATCGCCGCATCACGGAAGAGCTGCTGTACCTTGCGCGCCGGCGCATCTACGCGGATCGGCGGCAGCGACCTGGGCGAGCGGTGACCAAGGATGCTCGCGTGATGCATGAAGGTTTGATCGACCAAGACCCATCAGTCGACGAAGTTTCGCCAGAGCCCGTTGAGGCCGTGGAGATAACGCCCGCATTCGCGGAAAGCGCGGCGCGGAGCGAGTCAATCCGCGTGCGCGGCGAATCGCCTGTTCGCGGCGAAGCGCTTGCGCCGGCCGTCACGTATCCATGATCGCCTTGGCTGGGTTTAGCCATATTTGCGAATTTCGTCGAGAAGCTCGGCCTGCGCCGCGGGGGCGGCCGCCAGGAATGGCGTTTTTGCGCCTGCATAGTTGCCCAGGTTGAATGGAAAAATGTCCTGGCCATCGGGGGAGGTGATCCGCCCGCCCGCCTCGATCACCAGCGCCGCGGGGGCGGCGACATCCCACAGCTTGCCATTAAGCGTCAGCGCGCCATGGGCCGTGCCGGCGGCAACCTGTGCGGCTTCCAAAGCGGCCGACCCAAGGATGCGCATTTTCCAGGTCGTCTGGCTCAGCCAGCGCGGGACGTAGCCTGGAAGCCGGCCGGCCGAATTGAGCAGATTGCTAGTGAGCATGACCACCGAGCTGTCACCCAGCGGCGTTTGCCGCACGCTGAGCCGGCGGTTGCCCAGCCAGCATCCCATGCCGCGGGCGGCCGAATATATGTCTCCGCGCGTCACGTCATACACCACCCCGAGTCGCGGCGCGCCGGCCTCAAGCAGGGCGATGCAGACCGCAAAATTGGCGAAGCCGGCAATGAAATTGTTGGTGCCGTCGATTGGATCGATCACCCACACACGCCCCGCCGGATCGGGGCAGTCAAACGTGATTGCGTCTCCGGATTCATTTTCTTCGCCGACGATTCCGTCGGTGGGAAATCGGCGGCGGATGCCCTCCACGATAGAGCGCTGGCAGGCGCGGTCGGCTTCGGTGACGGCTTCGTTGCTGGTCTGGGCGTGGGTCTTGGTCAGACGATTCACCTGGCCGTAATGCTCGAGGGCGATTCGTCCGGCGGCGCGGGCAAGATCGACGGCGTATTGGAGTTCGAGGCGGAGGTGTTCGGCATCATTTGACATGCCGCAGGAAGGTAGAGGCAGGCGTTGGCGTGTCAACGCCATTGAGAGAAAGCGTTGTGAAAATACACATTGTGGGTACTCGGGGGTCTCTCGAAGCAGGTCGCCGGGTCAGTTTTTTATATTTTTAGAGGGCCTTGCGGTTGACAGCCTTGCCGATGTTTTTATGTTCGACCGTGACTCGTGAACAAGCCCATTGAGCGTTGCGTTCCGCAAGGCGACGGAATCGACGGGGCGAATTCGCGCAGCAGGCCGAGCCCTTCCCGAGTGTGCTCGATCTGAAAATGTTGTTCCGGGATGCTGTCACACCTGTCCCGGTTTTATTCCCGCCAAAAGCGGGCTTTATTTCATCGCGGTGGCCGCGATCACACAAGGCGCATTGCCTTTGTCGATCACACCGCCCGGCTAACTTCTGGAGCGACCGGTGACACGACCGATCAACAATCTTCGTACCTATGCGGGCGTATTCGCCGCTGTTCTTATTTCAAGTCTCGTTGCATCCAACGCCCAGGCGGCGTGGTCCAACGGCTGGTGGGTTTTCCCCTACAAGTACTACCAGAAAACGAGTTTCACCTCGCGGTGCATGAATTATGACCAGAGCGCGGCGGGCATTCGCGTTGCTGACCGGCGCATTTATGGCCTTGAGAAGAACGCCAAGGGGATCAACATCACCTCGACGATCGTCAACAACGCCTATTCGATTGGATTCCGCAAGATCACCATCTGGCACTGTGAAATTTCGGATGTCTGGCGCACGCCGGGCGGCCACGTCGATTTCATCCGCATCGCCGGCGGATTGAAGCAGAATGTCCCGAGCACGATTTACCTTCAGAACATCTGGATTCACGATGGCGACGGCATTCCGTTTTTGTTTGAGCGGATGTGGTGCGACAAGATGACTCTGAAGGACATCAAGGTCGAGCGGACAACGGTCGGCATCCAGATCGCCCCGGCCGACGTGGGATACATCGATACGCTGGTGCTCGACAACATCAACAACACCAGCGTCGGGCTGATCGGCCGGCCGGGCAGTATCCGCGTGGTGTATGTCCGCAACTGCAAGAACTTCCGCGTGGGCGATGCGCCGGGGCCGTTTGGGCTGACAGGCGCGAAAATCGTCTATCTGAAGTAAATCAACGCACGTCTTTATTCATCGCGCCCCGCGCCGGCGACCATCGCCCGCGCGGGGCGTCTTTATTGATCTGCCGAGCTGAAATATGGCGCTGCGTGATTTTGGCGATCTAGTCAGACTGCATGGATCATGAAAACATCCACGCAAAGCGACGGAAAATCCGCCACCACCAAGCTGCGCGAACTCATCGACGAGATCAAGGTCGCGATGCTCACCACCGCGCATTCCGATGGCACGCTGCACAGCCGCCCGATGGCGACGATCGAGTACGACGACAGCGACGATCTCTGGTTTTTCACCCATGCGTCATCGCTTAAGGTGAA
>JBBQCK010000142.1:0-6680 GCA_038318605.1 Tepidisphaerales bacterium
TCTGCCGACACTTGTACCCGCCGTCGCCAGCAGCCTCGTATGGATATGGCTGCTTCAACCTGAGCGCGGGCTGGTCAATCAATTTCTCGGGTGGATTTTTTCAACGCCACTGCTCGAATGGGCGCACCTCGTGCCGCCCAAGTGGCTGCAAAGCCCGGCCTGGAGCAAGCCGTCGCTGGTGCTCATGAGCCTTTGGGGCATCGGCGGCAGCCGCATGATCATCTTTTTAGCTGGACTGCAGAACATCGGCGATTCGTACTATGAGGCGGCCCGCATCGACGGCGCCGGAACATGGCAGCAATTTCGCCACATCACGCTGCCGCTGATTACGCCGATTATCTTTTTCAATCTGGTGCTTGGTGTGATCGGCGCTTTTCAGACTTTCACGCAAGCCTTCATCATGACCGGCGGCGGGCCGAACAACTCCACGCTCTTTTATGCGCTTTACCTATATCGCTGCGCGTTTGAGTATTTTCAGATGGGCAAAGCCAGCGCGCTTGCGTGGCTGCTGTTCATGGTTTTGCTCGCAGTAACAATCGTGCAGTTCCGCAATGCGCGGCGTTGGGTGCACTACGAGGCGGAATAGGAATCTGGCAGACAAAATCCATGAAACGGCCGGGCATATATCTTCTGTTGGTCGCCGGAGCACTGGTGTGCATCACGCCGTTTCTCTGGACAATCAGCACGTCGCTGAAAACATTGCAGCAGACCAACAGCGAGCCGGTAAACCCGATCCCGCAAACCGCACGGCTGCGCGGTGAAGATGGCGCATCGATTCCGATCTCGGTCGTCGGGGACATTCTGCGCAAGCCCGCGGCGCTGGTGAAGATACGCGGTACGCAGACAATTCCTGTTCTGGCCGACGCGCTGTCGCGCGACGCGGCGGGACACCTGGCGGTGCGTTTTTCAGCGGCGCCGGAGCCGCTGCCGGCCGAGTTTGTACGGGACATGCCCAATGGCGTCGCGCAGGTGCGCACCTGGCCTGACGAGCCGACCCGCTCGGCAGAGATGTTTGTTGAGCCAGACCGTGTCCAATACGTCTTCGATCCGCAGTTTCAAAACTATTATCCCGCAGACCCATCGAATCCGCGTCAGCGGAAGCAGGCGGCGTGGACGGCGCTCTCGCCTTTCACTTTCGATCTGTTCGTACTGAACACCTGGACGATCACGATCATCAACGTCATCGGCCAAACATTCAGCTGCGCGCTGGTGGCATATGGATTTTCGCGATTTCAATTTCGCGGGCGCAATGCGCTCTTCATGCTGCTGCTCAGCACCATGATGCTGCCGGCACAGGTGACGATGATTCCGATCTTCATGATCTGGAACGGCGTCGGCCTGATCGACACCTTTGCTCCGCTGACGGTTCCGGCGTTCTTCGCTCAGAATGCGGTGTTCGTTTTTCTGCTGCGGCAATTCTTCATGGGCATTCCGCGCGACCTGGATGAGGCGGCGCGGATCGATGGTTGTGGGCCAATCCGCATCTGGTGGAGCATCCTGCTACCACTATGCAAGCCGGCGCTGATTACCGTCGCGGTGCTGGCGTTTTTGACGCACTGGGATGATTTCCTCGGGCCGCTGATTTATCTTAACAGCCCGGAAAAATATCCCGTGAGCCTGGGACTTCGGCTGTTTCAGGATCAAAACGGTACCGAGTTCAATCTGCTGATGGCCGCCGCCCTCATTCACATTGTGCCGGCGGTGCTGCTGTTCTTCGTCGCCCAGCGATATTTCGTGAAGGGCATTGCGATGACCGGCTTAAAAGCCTGAGCGGCAGTCAATCAAGCCTGGTCAGCTCCGACGTCGTTCCTTAATCCATTCGTAAAAGCCCGGGTTTTTCATCTGAAGTTTTTGATTGGCGCCGTCGTTGTCGCCGTGGGCCGCCAGACGCGCTTCGGCGCCGCATTTCTTAATTTGATCGACCCACGCCCGCCATGCGTTCATGTCAGGTTTCTCGCCCGCGACAACGACGGTTATGGGCGCGCCGCGCAGTGATTGCGGTGATGCATCGCCAATATCCGGCGGCATGCTGGCCGCCAGCGTCAACGATGCCAGTCGATCGCCGCCGTTCTGCCGCAAGATTGACGCCGCGGCAAATGTCTGGGCTGTGGCAAACAGTTCGATGCGGTCTTCATCGAGGTTAAGACGCTCAGTCGCATCCCCCAGCGTCGCGAGCACTTCGTCGGCAATATCCTGCGGCTTTTGTCCTTTGCGAACCGTCAGCTTGAGTACGATCATCCCCGTCGCGTCGAGCAGATCGGTGTCGGCGGCCATCGCCTCCATCGGAGTCGGTTCATTTTCCATCGCCAGGCAAACCAAGGCGCCGCTTCGCTCGGCCGAACGCTTCCACTTTGACGGCGCGAGCACGGCCCATTCCACCCGATTGATACCGCTGTCTTCTCGACCGGCAAAACTCGCCGCGACCGGCTTGCCGCCCTCGAGTGTCTCTCGCGACTTTTCATTGCTTCGTTCGACAAGTTTTCGGCGGTCGTCCTGAGATAAACGGCGATGCGCCATCAGCCATTCGCACAGTGCCGGCTCGGTGTAATATGGCTCCCATGCTGCGTCGGCGAAGCTGGGTCGCCATTCAGCATCTTTGCCAGGCGGGTTGGGAACAATCTGCAGGCGCACTTCGCACATCTGGCGACGCAACCCGTCAGCCCGGGCGCGCGCGGCTTTGATATTTCCATCGTCGCCCGCCATCACCGGTTCATAAATCGCCATCCCCCTTAGCTTTGCTGCCGCATTTTCAGGCGCGGGTGTCTGAACGGGCGCAATGGCGGCAAAGCGATCCGGGTCGGTTGTGGCAAGCGCCCAGGTACCGGCCGATCCCATCTGCCGGCCGGTCAGATAGATGCGATCGACGTCAACAGCATAGCGTTGCTTCACCTCGTCCAGTAGCGCCAGCGTGATGCGCTGCACATCCTGATCGGTCCATTGCTTGTCGAATGGGCATTGCGGCGCGATGCCGATCATCCCGAAGCGCATCAGTTCGGATTCCGGCCGGCGCGGATCGACGTCGGCGCCCCAGTTAAAAACCATCGAAAGATCGCTGCAGCGATCCGCTTCGTTATGCAGACTCACCAGCATCGGCCATTTGGCATGGTCTGCGCCATCGCCGTCATATCCTTTGGGCAGATAGAGCCCATATTTCATTTCGACAGTCTTGCCGCCGACATTGCCCTTGAATGTTCGCCAGTAATGGCCGGGCGCCGTGGGGGTTTTGTCGGCCGCGACGAATTTGTCGCCCCGGCGAAACTGCATCAATCGATCGTAGAATCTGCGATCACCAAAATAGCGGGGCCAGACGCCATGCCCCTCGTTTGGTACCACCGATAACTGCACTTCGTCGCCCGCTTTACGCAGGGCGTTGGTCATGTCGGTAGTGCCCTTGAAAAAATCCCCATCCGCGCCGCCGACAATGGTCCAGATCGGCAGGTTGCGCAGTCTCTGGCCGACCTGATCGAGCATGTAGGCCCTGCCGCAGATCGGGGCGGCCGCTGCAAATTTTTCCGGCGACGCCATCGCCATCGCCCACGTGCCCGTCCCGCCAAGGCTTAGCCCCGAGACATATACGCGATCCGGATCGATGCGAAATCGCGTTTTGGCGTCGTCGAGCATCCGAGAAATCGCGGCCGCGGTTTCCGCGTTGGGCTGATGAATCGGCGAAAGGATCACCATCGGGCACCACTCGGCGAACGCCGCGTTTGCCTTGATGAAACTGGCTGGTCCGTGGCCGTAAATGCCCTGCAGGTCCCTTGCGCCTTCGCCTGCGCCGTGCATGAACACAAGCGTAGGGCACCCATCCTTTCCACCGAGGCCCTTGTCATAGCCGATGGGCAGAAACACCAGATAGGGGATCTGCACGCGCTGGTCGCCCATCCATGTCTCAAACATCATCGGATGAAAACCAGGAATCTTTGGCGTGTGCGCCAATGCATCGGCGTCGCGCTTGGCGATTTCGGCGTCGCGTTTGGTACGGTCGGCTTCGTTGGTGCGGCGCCGGGCGCCAAGCCATTCACATGTCTTGCCGTCTGCAAAAAACTGCTGCTCGCATTCCGTGCGGTTGGCGCCGCGCACGCTCCATTGCGGCTCGCCCGCGCCAACATGCAGCGATTCAATACTTTGCCGACCGGCCGACACTGCTGGTTTATCCTGATCGCTTGCGCTGATCCACACGGCAACGTGGCGAAGGAGCCGGCCATCTCCGCCGGAAATTGGCGCCGACAGTGAGTTAAGCATCAGCCCCGCGAAACTTGTCGGCCGATCCAGAACCATCTGCAGCGCGCCGGAAGCCCCGGAGCCGGTACCGCCAATAAAAATGCGATCGCGGTCCACGCGAAATTGCCCGGCCGCGGCGTCAATCAGGCCGACCAGACATTGCCGCATCGCGGCATCGGTCCATCGTCGATCGCCGGGACATTGCGGCGTAACTGCAATGCAGCGAAATCGGTCCTCCATCCCGCCGTCATTTCGCAACGCACGCTCAAACCCAACGCCGGCAACAGCCTTGAGATCGCTGCCGCGCTGCGCGTCATCATGTAGGTAAAGTGCAACCGGAAAGCGTTCCTGGCCTTTGTCGTATCCGCGCGGCAAGTATACACGTGCCGGTATCGAAACATCGTGGCCTTCGATTTGGCCGCGCCACGTCAGGTTGTAGAAGCCTTCGGTGTCTGGAAGCTGAGCCACAAGCTGGCCGGCAGAGGCGCTTTCAGTGGGCTTGGTCGTCTGCGCAGAGCCCGGCAGGGAGGCCAGAAGGGCAAATAAAGCTAGAAAACGAAGGTTGATATTCATAAGAAAGTAGCCCGTGGCGCAGCACAAACGCGGTTTGGGCGTGCTGCCGCCCGGGGCTTGTACCAATCAGGTCCGGCCGGCGTTGTCGCCACAAACGCGGCGTTGGAGTGTACAGTAATCTGGCCGGGTAGTTCCACGTTTTCCGCCGCAAAAACCTTGCGGATTGCGCTATAAATGTGTTCCAATCCGGCTGGAGAAGCGGCTATCGCCCGGTTTTGAGGAGTGTGCCCCCATGAATTCCCGTCGAGATTTTCTGAAGATCGGCCTGTCGTCGGCCGCCGTCGTGAGCCTGTCATCCTCGTTGCCCTCGTTTTTGTCCAGCTTCGCACTGGCAGACCAGATCAAGCCTTCGGCGCTGAGCAACGACAACGTATTGGTTGTCGTTCAGCTTTCCGGCGGTAATGACGGCCTGAACACCATCGCGCCGGTTCACCATGACGCCTATCGAAAAGCGCGACCCAACCTCCAGATGAAGGAGCGTGCAATTCGCCTTAACGACGAGCTGTCGTTGAACCCGGGTCTCGGCGCGTTCAAGAAAGTATTCGATGACGGAAAGCTGGCGATCGTCAACGGCTGCGGATATCCAAATCCCAATCGCTCGCATTTCCGCTCGATGGAAATCTGGCATACCGCCAATCCGGTCGAATCGCAGCCGACGGGCTGGCTTGGACATTATCTCGATCACTTTCTTCGCGGCACAGATAATCCCGTCGAGGCGATGAACATCGGCGCGGAATTGCCGCAGGCGCTGGTGAACACCGGCGCGCCTGTTCCCTCAATTCAGTCGATCGACGATTTCCGCGTGCGTACCGATCCCAATTCTCCATTTGACGCCAAACTCGAACAGCAGATCATCCGAGATCTCAGCGAAGTGAAAAACGCCACGCCGGCGCTGCAGTTTCTATCGCGACAGGCGACGAACGCGATTGTGTCCAGCGAGCAGATTCGCCGTCTGACGGCCGCCTACAAGCCGGATGCCAAATATCCGCAAGGAGCGCTTGGCGGGCAGCTGCGCTTGATCGCCCAAATACTGTCCGCCGGAATGGGCACGCGGCTGTGCTATTGTCAGGTCGGCGGTTTTGACACACATGCCAATCAGTTATATGGCCACGAGCAACTCCTGGCGCAGGTCAGTCAGGCAATCGCAGCCTTTCACGAGGATCTGACCGTCAAAGGCCTCAACGACAAGGTCGCCGTGATGTGCTTTAGTGAATTTGGGCGAAGGATGGCGGAAAACAACAGCGCCGGCACCGATCACGGGGCGGCCGGGCCGATGTTCCTGTCGGGCGGCAAGGTGAAGGGCGGCCTGTATGGCGCGTATCCGTCGCTGACCGAACTCGATTCGGGCGATTTGAAATTTACGACCGACTTCAGGCGTGTCTATTCGACGCTGCTCGATCGCTGGCTGAATGTAGATTCGAAGGTCGTGCTCGGCGCCCAGTACGAATCGCTGGCGATGTTGGACGCCACGAAAGCGACCACGCGCCCTGTGTCCGGAATCGTCGCGCCGCGCTGAATCTGGATTGCGAGGGAAGCGACGTGCCGCTGCGATTGCACGCCGCGTTCACACGGCGCAATAGGTATTTCCGTCAACGCGTTTGACCTGCCCGCGCAGGCTCAGCAGGGTCAGCTCCGACATCACCTCGGCGGCGGAAAGGCCGGTCTGTTCGATCAATTGATCGGCGCTTAATTCATCCCCTTCCAGCGCCGCAAGTATCCGCCCGGCCCGTCCGCCGATGCGGGGCGACGACTTTTTCGCGGCGGCATTCGCCATTTCATGGACCATCGGTGCCAGCACCATCCGCATGGAAGCCGCATCTTCGATCATGCGATCGTCGCTCGGCAACGCAGCTTCGTTGAACAGATCCGCAGTCAGTGCTCCCGGT
>JBBQCK010000143.1:0-6678 GCA_038318605.1 Tepidisphaerales bacterium
TGCACCGTCTCCCTCGCCGCGATCGAGAAGCGATTCGACGCGATCAAGCACTTCGTCGCGCGCGACCGGCTGTGTCGCGGCGCCGCGCACTTCCTGCCAGCGTCCGCCATCGCGCAATTCCCACGTCCGCGGCTCGAGCGCATCGGCGGATCTGGGCATCAAAGCGGCAAAGGTGGTCAGAAACAGGGCAAGCTGAATGCGCGGTCCGTGCGGCATGTGGCGGATTGTACTTACAGGCCGGGGTGCGGCAAAGGCCCGCAACCGATCGACCGCAGCCGGAATTCGAACGCGGAATGTCGAAGGCAGGCACATTTATTCTGTGTCTACGCGCCGCCGAGGCTTGAATCAAGGCGAAAGACGCAAGCCTGGCGTAGGCTCGCCGATCACATACCGCGATACGACCAGCGTTTTGCCGGCCGCGTGTTGTAATTGTGCATTCAGCAGGCGGTTGATGGCGTCGGCGTGACCTCTGGATAGTTGCGGCAGCAGGTCGATCCCCGTTTTGGGTTTTGCGGTCAGGTGGATCAGTTCACGGATTCCGCTGAGGGTGGCGCGGGATATGGGAATTGAATCTTTGAAAGTATGCTCGCAATCACGGCACGCCACGCCGCCACGCGATGGGACGAATGCGAATGTCGCAGGCATTGGCGGGTTGCCGCGGCCAGGCGTGGTCGCGGCAGAGGCGGTCTCGGGCACGAGTTCGTGGTCAGCGTCATCAGCCACCGCCTGGCCGCAACGGATGCACGCATCGACCTGCGGCAGATAACCCGTCTCACGCAAAACCGCGATCTGAAATGCGACAAACGCCTGTTCCACCTGCGGCGTAGCCAGGCGAGTGAAAATACGTTCGAGCATGGCGAAAATCCGTGGCTGCGGGTCGTGTTCGTGAACGAGCGTCGCGACAATCTCAGCGGCATAAAAGCCGAGATATAGCCCGCGCAAGTCGCTTCTGAGATGGGTGTGGCCCTCCAGCAGCGTCCACTCCGCAAGAATTGAAAGATCGCGTTCGGGTCGGTCGCTGAACACTGCATCGGCTACATCGAGCAGATCAATCCCGCCGCCGAATTTGCTGGCGCCCTGGCGCGTGGTGCGGTGAGCGCCCTTTGCGATGACGCGCAGGATGCCATGCGTTCTGGAAAAAATGAGCAGCACCTGCGAGCTTTCGCTGTAGTCAATTTTGCGGAGGCAGATGCATCGGTCTGTTACCAGCGACATGGTCGCGGCGATTGTAAGCCAGCACTGACAAAATCGCGCGACGCGCCTTTCAGCGATGTCATGCCGCCGGCGCAGGCTGTGGCCGGTGGGCTGCGATCGATATAATCCGCACCAATGCCCGCCGATCTGCGCGAACATCTGCAATCCACGTTTGGCCTCGACGAGTTTCGTCCTTCGCAGCGCGAGGTGATCGAAGATGTGTTGGCGGGACGCGATGTGCTTTGTGTCATGCCGACGGGGGCGGGCAAGTCGCTTTGTTATCAGCTTCCATCTGTTGTGGCCGGCGGCCTGACGCTTGTCGTTTCTCCGCTGATATCCTTGATGCAGGATCAGGTGCAGCAGTTACAGGACAACGGCGTCGAGTCCGCGCTGCTCAACAGTTCGCTCGGCGCTGACCTTCAGCGCCAGGTGATCGAGGCGATGCGCGATGGATATGAGGGTTTGCTCTATGTCGCCCCCGAGCGATTTTACGCGGCCAATTTTCAGGCTGCGATGGTTGATCTGAAGCCGCGGCTGTTCGTCATAGACGAGGCGCATTGCATCAGCCAGTGGGGCCATGATTTTCGCCCGGAATATCAACGTCTTGGCGAGGTGCGCACCCGGCTGGGTAATCCACCGACGATCGCCCTGACCGCCACAGCAACCGCCGACGTGCGCGGCGACATTGTGAAATCGCTGCAACTGCAGAAGCCCTCGATCTATGTAACGGGGTTCGATCGACCGAATCTGCGTTACGAGGCGCGCCACCTTCAGCGCAACCGTGAAAAGATTGACGAGATCGTGCGTCTCGCGTCGCGTGAAAACGGCAGCGGCATCATCTACTGCGCCACGCGCAGCAATGTGGACGAAGTGGCGCAGGCGCTGCGGACTTCGTGCGAAGGCCGGGCCGTTTTCAGCTATCACGCCGGCATGGAACTGTCCGCGCGGCACCAGAGCCAGGATCGGTTCATGGAGACGGCGCGCGCCATCGCGGTTGCGACCAATGCATTTGGAATGGGGATTAACAAGCCGGATATCCGCTTTGTAGTGCACTACAACTTTCCCGGCTCGCTCGAAGCGTATTACCAGGAGGCGGGGCGCGCTGGGCGCGACGGCCGGCCGGCGCGATGCATGGTGCTGTTTTCCTATCAGGACAAGCACACGCAGGAATTTTTCATCTCAAAAATGGGAGAGGACAGCGCCGTAAGTGCGCCCGAAGTATTGGAAGAGCGCAAGGAACACGCCCGCGGCAAGCTCGAAGCGATGATGGCCTATGCCCGCCAGCGCAAATGCCGCCGGCGGGTCATTCTCGACTATTTCGGCGACCCGGCGCCCGTTCTGGATTGTCACTGCGACGTCTGCAGGCGGGATGAATCGGATGTTGCAGCCCAGCTTACGCCGTGCGAC
This sequence comes from Tepidisphaerales bacterium, assembly GCA_038318605.1. Lineage (GTDB taxonomy): Bacteria > Planctomycetota > Phycisphaerae > Tepidisphaerales > Tepidisphaeraceae > JBBQCK01. Next base: position 2,602 of record JBBQCK010000143.1, read on the forward strand.
GAGCGCACCACGCTGGCGATACGGCAGATGCTATCGGCCGTCGCCCGTGTAAATCTGCGCGGGCAGTTTGGCGTGGGCACGGTTGGAGAAGTGCTGGCCGGGGCTCAAAACGAAAAGACGCAGCGATGGGGCTTTGCAGAGCTGACGGTGTTTGGCCTGATGCGCTGCTACGCAGTGAAACAGGTCATTGCGATGCTGCATCGCGTGATCGAAGCCGGTCTGGCGCGCCAGAGGGACCCGGACGGAGTAAAGTTTCGTCCGGTGGTCGAGCTGACGGCCAGCGGAGTTGAGGTGATGAAGGGTGTTCAACCGCCGCCGACGATGCTGGGCGATTTGCTGCCGCGCGGAGGCTCGGTTGCTTCGGGTGATCGTGCCGGCCGGCGAAACGGGGTGCGCGCGGCGTCGGTGGAACTGAGCGAAGTAGCGGCCGAACGTTTCGAGCGCCTGCGCAGCGCCCGTCTCGATCTTGCTCGCGAGGCAGAGGTGCCGCCCTATGTCGTCTGCCACGACAGCACACTTAAACTCATCGCACAGGTGAATCCGCAGGGACTGGTGGCGATGGAGCAGATCAAGGGAATGGGCCCGCGGCGCGTCGAACGGTATGGCCGACGTTTTCTGGTGGCCCTCGGCTTCCAATCAGGCGATGAATGACCATGGCGCGCCGATTCCCAACCGCCCGCCGGTCTTTACAATCGGGGGATGATTCATCGGATCGACGTACGGACAGTTTCCCACAACGGATCATCAGGCCCCGCAGGCGACGGAGCAGCCGATGCGCTGGGGGAATCGATCCGCCGGCAAATCGTGGAGTTTGGTTTTGCGGATGCCACCGAGCCGATTGGTGCCATATCGACGGGACGGATTTTTCTGATCGATACGGATGCGGGCACCGCTGCCGTTGGACGGATTGCGAGGGAACTGCTGGCCGACCCGATTGTCGAGGCCGCCAGCGAATGGAAAAGCTCGCCTGCCGACGCGATCAAAAGTCGCATCGAAATTCACCTGAAGGCTGGGGTGATGGATCCGGTCGCCGAATCAACCGAAATGGCGATCCGCGATATGGGGATCAATGTGCGCGAAGTGCGCACCGGGCGGTTGTACATCATCGACGGCGCCGTTCCGCGCCAGCGGCTCGAGCACATCGCTTCGCGAGTGTTGGCCAACGGCGTGATCGAGTCTGTCCATTTTGATGCTTTCTGCCCCGCCGAATTTCCGGCCGCCCGTGATTTTGATTTTGAATTGCGGCATGTTGCCGTCTGCAATCTGAACGACGCCGCGCTGCAACGGCTCAGCCGCGAGGGGCATTTGTTTCTGTCGCTGGCGGAGATGAAGGCGATACAGGGATATTTTCGTGAGCAGGGTCGAGAGCCGACTGACGTTGAGTTGGAAACGCTGGCCCAGACTTGGTCGGAACATTGCGTCCATAAAACCCTTAAAAGCGCCGTCGAGGTCGAGGTGCGGGATAGCGATGGTAAGACCGTCGCTACACGTCGCTATGGAAATCTGATCAAGGAAACGATCTTCGACAGCACCATGTCACTAATGCGAGATTCGAAGGGTGACTTCTGCCTTTCAGTGTTTGTGGATAACGCCGGCGTGATTGCATTTGATGAAACCGATGCCGTCTGCTTTAAGGTCGAAACCCACAACCACCCCAGCGCCATCGAACCCTACGGCGGGGCAGCGACCGGAGCGGGCGGTGTCATTCGCGACATTCTCGGCACCGGTCTGGCGGCGCGGCCCGTTGCCAATACGGATGTATTCTGCGTCGCCTTCCCTGACGACGCCGCGCGCGACATCGCGCGCAAATCCGCCGGCGAATCGTCGCCTGGTATTCGCCGACCCGGAGCAATGCCGCGCGGCGTTATTCACCCAAAGCGAATTCTGCAGCAGGTCGTCGCGGGCGTGCGCGACTACGGCAACCGCATGGGCATCCCCACGGTGAATGGCGCAGTCTGCTTTGATGACCGATATCTGGGCAATCCGCTTGTCTTCTGCGGCTGCGTCGGGCTGATACCGCGAGGCAAGGTCGAAAAAGAGACCGGCCCAGGTGATGCGATCGTGGTCATGGGCGGCCGAACCGGTCGCGATGGCATTCACGGCGCAACATTTTCCAGCGCCGAGCTGACCGACACACATGCCGACGAATTCAGCCATGCCGTGCAGATCGGCAACGCCATCACTGAGAAAAAAGTCGCAGATGTAATCCTCGCGGCGCGCGATCATGCTTCTGGATCACTTTTCTCTGCCGTAACCGATTGCGGCGCGGGCGGCCTTTCCAGCGCCATCGGCGAGATGGGAGAAAAAACCGGCGCCGATGTACACCTCGATCGCGCGCCTCTGAAATATGCCGGCCTGCGCTACGACGAAATCTGGATCAGCGAGGCGCAGGAACGCATGGTGCTGGCAGTTCCGCCGGACAAGGTGGATCTTCTGCTGAAGCTCGCCCGCGACGAGGATGTGGAGGCGACGGTGATCGGCACATTCGGCGCGGGCCCGGCCAATGCGCCAATGCTGAAGCTGAATTACCAGGGCAAGCTCGTCGGCGAAGTCGCCATGCAATTCATGCACAAGGGCATCCCAATGCCAACGCGAAAGGCGGTGGTTGTCGAGCGAGCGGGCTTGGTCGGGCGCTCGCCGATTCAAGATGACGGCACGCCCCTGGAACCGCGCCTCCTGGCAGCGCTGGCGCATCCGAACAATGCCAGCAAGCATTGGATCATTCGCCAGTACGACCATGAGGTGCAGGGCGGTAGCGCCGTCAAGCCTCTGGTGGGCCCGCGCCAGGAGGGACCGGGCGATGCGAGTGTCATTCGACCAAAACTTTCATCGCATCGTGGTGTGGTGCTGAGCTGCGGCATGGCGCCGCACATCGTCGATCCCTATCAGATGGCGATCGCGTCGATTGACGAGGCGATTCGAAACGCCGTCGCTGTCGGTGGCGATCCGGACAATCTTGCTGTGCTCGACAATTTCTGCTGGCCGAGCGTGGACGATGAATTGACGATGGGCACGCTGGTGCGGGCGTGCGAGGCATGTCGCGACGCAGCGATTGCCTTCGGCATTCCGTTTATCTCGGGCAAGGACAGCCTGCACAATCAGTTTGCAAATCAGGAGACGGGAGAGGTGATTCGCATTCCCAGCACACTGCTCATCAGCGCGATCGGCGTTGTGGAGGATGTCCGCCGCTGTGTGACCATGGACCTCAAGACTGATCGCGGCATGCTCTGTCTCGTAACGCCGCGCTCGGCCGATCCGAAGCTGGGTGATCTGGCGCAGACGCATCGGGCAATGGCTCGTGGAATTGCGCAGGGCTGGGTGCGCGCGTGCCACGACGTCTCGGAAGGTGGCATCCTGACGGCCGCCGCCGAAATGGCGATCGCATCAAACGTCGGCATGAACATCGGCCTGCGCGGCGTGGATCATCTGTTTGGTGAGCGCCTTGCAAGCTACATCGTCGAGGTCGATCCGAGCCATTCGCGCGATCTCTACACATTGCTCGAAGCGCAGCAGACGGCCATGCACGTCATCGGCGACGTGATGCCCAACCCGCGCATCCGCATCGACGCCTGCGATGAGCATAACGAACCGCGCCCGCTGCTCGATGTTGCGGTGGAAAAACTGCGCGCGGCGTGGCTAAGCACGCTGGACTGGTAGCAGATCGCCGTCCACAACTGTTCATTTACCGTCGCCGCCAGGCGCGGGTGGTATGTTCTTCGACATGAATGGGGGGCGTTATTTCGACGAAGCCGGCCGGCAGAGACGGTGGAACGTTGTCGCGCTTGCCCTCCTGCGTGATGACAACCAGCTTGGACTCGCGTGACGATAGCGTTTCGAGGTCGGCGGGCGTTGTGACGATCGGTATGACGCTGCGCAGCGCGAAGCAGAGCGGCAGACTGTCACGCTGGCCATAAAAGGCGTAAGCGTGGGCGTCAGGCGAGGCGTTGCGAATGGCGGCCGCGGCGCTGCGGGCGCTTGCAGGCTCGATTGTGGGCAGCCACCATTCAAATAGCATTGGGGCCGCCAATGCGCATGCTGCGATCGGCCCGCCTAACGTGTATGCCGCGCCGCCGCGCC
>JBBQCK010000144.1:0-6635 GCA_038318605.1 Tepidisphaerales bacterium
CTATGGCCAGCGTGCCGGCCGGTCTATAATGCGGCCCGATTCGGCCCGGATGGTTCGTTTTGCGCTCGGCGCGATGGATCGCGGGCTTGTCAGGTCTCCCGACTGGAGTCAATCGCGTGGCAAAAAAAACGCCGCTGGCCGAAAAACTGGACGAAGTTCGCGAGAAAATCGCCGCCGCATGTTCAAAGGCGGGGCGCGAGGTGAATGAAGTTACACTCATTGCCGTCACCAAGACTGCGGCACCAGAGCAAATCCGCGAGATACTTTCGCTTGGCGTTGGCGATCTTGGAGAAAGCCGCGCTCAGGTACTTACGCAGCGTGCTTCCCAGGTAAACGAATTTTATCAGCGCAAGCAGGCGCACGGCGAAGCGGGCGGCATGCCCGCGCGGCTTCGCTGGCACATGATTGGCCACCTTCAACGCAATAAGGTTCGGCCGGTGCTGCAAATCGTGGACATGGTCCACAGTGTGGACAGCCTGAGGCTGGCGGAGGAATTGGACATTCAGGCCGCGAAGTTGGGAAAGAAGCTTCCCGTGCTGCTTCAGGTCAACGCGAGCGAGGAAAAAAGCAAATTCGGCGTGGCGGTCGGGGCGGCGGTTCATCTTGCCGAGCAGATGGATTCGATGGAAAACATTCTGGTGGCCGGCCTGATGACGATGGCGCCGCTCAGCGATGATCCGAAACTTGCCCGGTTCACATTTGGGCGCACACGCGAGATTTTCGAGGAAATGAAGTGGCACAAGATCGGCGGGTCCGGCCTGCGCCACCTAAGCATGGGCATGAGCAACGACTACGAAGACGCCATTCTCGAAGGCGCCACCATGATACGTGTCGGGTCGGCGCTCTTCGGTGGCAAAGTCACCGATGACCATCTTGCCGATGACGGCGTCGATCTGGACAAAAAACTTCGTAAAGCGGCCCGCGAATAAACGAACCCCAAAGCGGCGTGGTGAGCGGAGGGAACAATTGCGGCCGCTGGATGCCAAGTGCCACGCGGCCCTGCCATGGATCACTTTGACCTCTTCAGATTCTTTCGCTTCTGGCTGGGATGGGTCGTCGCGGTTTACGCCTCGATCGTGACTGCACAATCCCTCTGGCAGACGTGGCAATCGCTTACCGGCCGCGACCGCTACATGACGATGTTGCGGCAGTATCTTCTGGTTCACGGTCTTCGGCTGCGCTTCAGGGCGTTTTGGGGTGATGTTCTGATCTGTGTCCTGCTGGGGGTTGCGTTTGTATTGCTGGTTCATGCCCAGACGATGATGGACCGCATAGAAGAGGCGATGCCGGCGCAGTCAGTTCCGCAATAATGCCTTTCGAACCCGCGATCATGGCCAACGACGAATCCAAGACGGAAATGAAAATGCTCCCCGAGCCAGCGGAAGCGGAGATTGCGCGCGAAAATGCAGCTGCAATGGCGTCAGCGGTCGGCGTGGGGCGCGCCGGCTCGCATGTGCTTGGCCAGCCGGGCGCGGCGCGGATTGTTCCCTCAGCACCGCCGCCGACTCCAGCAGTTGAACGCGCGGCCCCGGCCCACGCGCCGATGCGGCAGCTTCAGGATTTGCCGCGTGATGAACTCGACCACCTCGCGGCCGAATATGGGCTGGACCCTGCGGAACATGCGACGCGGCAGGCGCTGGTGGCAGCACTTCATGGTCGGCGGCAGCTCATCGCCTCGATGGATCGGCTGGCGATGCTGGATGTCGTCAAATGGGCGCGCCGGCCCGTACCGGTCAATGCGTCCAAGGAACAGCTTGCAATTGAAATCGTGCGCATCAAGACAATGCGCTTCGATCGCCTCAGTCAGGCAGGTCTGTTCGCATTGGCGCGGCTGCGCAGCCTGAGCGTCGGCGGCGATGAAACCGTTCCGGAGCTTGTGAAGATGCTTCGCAAGCAGGAGGGTTTTTTCAAGCGCATCAACCGTAAGCGCCGGGCCTGGATCGGCTCGGTCGTGTCAGGGATGCTCGGCGAGGAAGAACGGCCGGGTGAATACACCTTTCTGCCCGGCCAGGACGCCCCGGCCGAGGAGACCGCGCCGCGCAGCGCCTCCATCAAGGAAGAAATCGAAGAGCAGGGTCTGTTCGGCGGGCTGGCGTCGCGCGTCAAGAAAACCGCCGACCAATACCTCAACCAGAAGCTTGACGAGATCGAAGCCCGCATCGACCGCAAACTCGACGAAATCGACCGCCGCCTGGCCGAATGGCGCGACAAGGAAGTCGCCAACCGCCTGCGCATCCTGAAGATCACGCTCTGGGCCAGTGTGATCGTGGCGATCGTGGGATTGATTTATTCTTATTTGAAGATCAATCGGTTGTTTTGAGCGGCGTACCTGTTACCCGCATTAACCGAATAACTGCGGCGGCGTCTACCCGCCCTGATGCCGAATTTGCCCGCGCACAGCAACCATAAAAAGACTGACGATGATTCTGATATCCGTAAAGCAAAGGTAATCGAAATCGTTCGTCGTATATTTCGGAAGGTCATGGCAAAACGCCTGACGGACAACGGAGCGTTGAGGAGTGTTGCGCGGGTTCGTCGCAGGTATAACCCAAGCCATGGAACCCTTTGGCCTCATCATCCCTGCCGGCGGGCGCGGCCGACGATTTGGCGGCGATAAGCTCGCCGCGGTGTTGAGCGGCGCTTCCGTTCTGGCGCGGGCGATCGGAGCGTTTGTCGCTGCCGACAACGGGTGGCCAGGCACTATTGTGATTGCCGGGATCAGTGTTGTGGATGTCGATGGATACACCGGGTTGCGGGAAGTGCTGGCGAACTGCGCCGACGTGCGATTTTGTGCTGGCGGGGATTGTCGCGGGCAGACGGTGAAAAATGCCTTGGCCGAGGTTCCGCCGGAGATCGAGTGGGTTGCCATTCACGATGCGGCCAGGCCATTGGTTTCCGTGGCACTGATTCATCGCGTTCTCGCAGCTGCATATGAACATGGCGCGGCGGCGCCCGCGCTGCCGGTGACATTGACGATTAAACAGGCGAGCGGGCCCCTGCCGTCGGCGGTCGGACGCACCGTTCCGCGGGATGGGCTTTTTGCAATGCAGACGCCGCAGATCATGCGCCGCGCCGATCTGGCGGCCGGGATTGAGCGATGTTTTCTACCACTGGATCAGGTGACCGATGATGCGCAACTGCTTGAACTGGCGGGTATGCCGGTGCGGCTCGTACCGGGTGAAGAGCGAAATGTGAAGATCACCACGCCGCTGGATCTGGCACTGGCGGAGTTGATTCTAGCCCGCGATTCGGCAGGGGTTGATGGTTGATGAGAGCCGATTTCGCGGCACAAAACAAATTAGCCGTTGCCTTTGCCCCGCCGCGTCATGGTACACTCCCGGTCCATGCGATCTGCAGCACCCATTCCGGCCTATATTTCCCTGGGCGCCAATGTCGGTGATCGCGCCGGCAACATCAAGGATGCCCTCGATCTGTTGCAAGACCGGACGGGGCTGAAGGTTGCGCAGGTGTCAGCGCTGTACGAAAATCCATCGGTCGGCGGACCGGCCGATGCGCCGTCTTTTCTGAACGCGGCCGCCCGCATCGAAACAACGCTGGAAGCCCACGATCTGCTTCATTGGATGCTGACGATTGAACAGAGCCTCGGCCGGACCCGGCGCGTCAAATGGGAGCCGCGCCCTATCGATCTCGATCTGCTGCTCTATGGCGATGCCATTATTACCAGCGAAGAGCTGACCATCCCCCATCCACTCATGCACGAGCGCGCGTTTGTGCTCAAGCCTCTGGCGGAGATCGCGCCCGACGTGATTCATCCAACATTGCAGATGACGATCCAGGGACTGCTGGACTCGTTATGCGCCGCCGCCGATGTTGCGGAGGTCAACCGAGATGCGCCGGTGCGATCGGTGTGATTCAGGGTGTCGCAATTGATGCGAAAGTGCATGTAGGCAAGGCACCCATGCACGCCTACCGTGTAGCCGACGTATGCGGTCGGAAAGCGGGGAGTTCTTTTGACGGTGGGATGTTTAGAACCGATCAGCGATTAATGCCGGTCAGCCGTGAAAAAGGTCAAATCAACCTATGAAGCTGGAACGCCTGATATCGCTTTGATATCATTCAGTCGAAAAAAAGGCGGGTGATTGGTGTCTGATCTATTGATTCGCGGTGTGGGTGCAGCGGTGATCCAGCGTCTTAAGGCTAAGGCCAAACGCAACGGCTGATCACTCCAAGGGGAAGCCAAACTCATCCTTGAGCACGCGGCCGGATACTCGATATCAGAGGCGCTGGCGATCGCTGGAAAATGGCGAGAGAAGCTGGGAAAGGGTGGGCGACGGTTCGCCGACTCGACGTCTATTATCCGCGAGGATCGCGAACGATGAAGCGCTACGTCATCGACGCGAGCGTACTCGTAAATTTGTTCTTCGAGGAAGTCCATTCCGCAACCTGTGTCCGCCTCGTCGCAAACGCAACCGAATTGCTGGCGCCGGATCTTCTGTGGGTCGAGGCCGCCAATGTGGTTTGGAGGCGTCTGCAACGACATGAGATCATCGCAGCCGACGCCGCGTCCATCGTATCGGAGATCCTGCGGGTTCCCATCGTAACCCATCGCGACTTTGACCTTGTCGTGCCGGCCATGTCGCTGGCCACGATCATCGGGCGCACAGTTTACGACTGCCTCTACGTTGCGCTTGCGATCCGGGAGAACATCCCGCTTGTCACCGGTGACAAGCGATTTGCTAATGCTTTGCGAGAAGGTCAAATTGCGGATCACATCTGCTACATCGGTGATTATGAGTAATGGACTGGGGCACTGCGGCTCTGCATCCCTTTGCCGCGCTGTCACGCTCATACAACCGCTGCCGTGCCGGCAACGGCATCGCTTGTCTTGATCGATGCAGGGGGTTCTACTGCCCCGAATGCAGGTAGTACGAACAATTTCCGAAGCGCGCGCCGCCCGCGCCGAAATGGGGCGATCCGCGCTGGTTCCCACGATGGGGGCGCTTCATGGCGGGCATCTGTCGCTCCTTCGCCTGGCCCGCCGACAAACCGAAAATGTCATCGTCAGTATATTCGTCAACCCGACTCAATTTGGACCGCGCGAGGATTTCAAGCGCTACCCCCGGCCGGTCGAGGACGATCTTTCCCGATGCGAACAGGCGGGCGCGCAACTGATTTTCATTCCCGAGCCACAGGAGATGTACCCACATCTTTTCGGCGCGACGCAGGCGCCGGCCGGCACGCCGCATCCACTCGACACCATCGTTGATTTTCCGTTTTTGACTTCGGTTCTTGAAGGAAAGCATCGCCCAGGCCATTTCAAAGGTGTCTGTCAGATCGTCGCGAAGCTGTTCAACATCCTACGGCCCGATCTGGCCGTGTTTGGGCAGAAGGACTTTCAGCAGTTGCGCGTCATCCGGGCAATGGTTGAATCGCTGAATTTGCCCATCGACGTCATCGCCGGCCCGACGTTGCGAGATACTGACGGTCTGGCGATGTCGAGTCGGAATCAATTTCTCTCAACGGAAGAACGGGCCCGGGCGCTGTCGATCAGCCGGGCGCTCTCGCTCGCAGCGGGGGAGCATCGATCCGGCGTGCGTCAGACGAACCGGCTGATTACTTCGGTGCAAAATATGCTGCTCGAACAGCATCTGAACATCGACTATGTGGCGGCCGTCGATGCCGATACGCTTCGGCCCGTGCAGACGGTGGATGGCCCGACGGTTCTGGCAATCGCCGCGCGGGTTGGCAACACTCGGCTCATTGATAACGTAGTTCTAAACGGAGATTGATCGGTACACGTTCGATCAACCTCTGTGCAGTCAAATTTGGAGGATTTATGAAGCGCACGTCGATCGTCATGGTTTGCATGGTGGCATTGCTTTGGTCCGACGCGGTACTGACAGCTCAGAAGAATGGCCCCGCGAAAGCGGCAAGCCGTCCAACATCGGCGCAATCCGCAACGGCGCCGGTGCCAAAGGACGTGCCGCGCCACGAGGGATTCCTGAAGATTGCCGAGGCGGGCGGTATCAATCTCTTGTTTATCGGCGATTCAATAACTGATGGCTGGCGGGGCAAAGGCAAGGCGGTATGGGCCGAAGCGTTTGAGCCCCTCAAGGCCGCCAACTTCGGCATCGGAGGCGACCGCACTCAACACGTCATCTGGCGGCTGCAAAATGGCGAACTGAAGGGAATTCAGCCAAAACTGATCGTGCTTATGATCGGCACGAATAATCTTGGCGGCAACAGCGACGAGGAAATCGCGGCCGGAGTTAAAGTGATTCTTGACGAAATCCACCAGCGCAGCCCGGCATCAAAAACGCTTCTGCTGGGTATTTTTCCGCGCGCCGCCGATGCCAAAAATACCGCGCGCGCACGGATCAAAGCCATCAACGCAGAGATTGCAAAATTTGCGGACGACAAATCGATCTATTACATGGACATCGGGGAGAAGTTTCTCGGCGCCGACGGCAGTCTGCCCAAGGATGTCATGCCGGATCAATTGCATCCCAATGAAAAGGGATACCAAATCTGGGCCGACGCGATTCTGCCGCGCGTAAAGGAGCTTCTGGGTGATTGAGGGCGTGAGTTCAGGCCAGGCCGTCCCATCGCTCGGGATCTTCCTCGTGACGTTGTGAGTCGCGGGCATCATCCTCGACAGCGGGGACGATGCGCAT
>JBBQCK010000145.1:0-6629 GCA_038318605.1 Tepidisphaerales bacterium
TATGTGCTGGTTTCCTATCTGGAAGGAGACCTGGTTGCACACCGACATTGGCTGACACCCGAGACGCTTTCACATGCGATCGCGATCGGGCAGGTTACTCCGGGGCCGCTGCTGACGACGGCCACGTTCATCGGCTACATCCTGTTTTCGAGATGGGCCGGCCATTCCCCGGCGGCCGGTATCGCGGGCGGGATGTTGTGTACGCTCGCGATTTTCCTGCCATCGTTCATCCTTGTGGCGGTTCTTTCGCCTCTCTGGTCGCGCTTGCGAACGCGAACCGCCATGCGCGGCGCTTTGGATGCGATGAACGCCGCGGTTGTGGCGTTGATCTTTGTATCTGCGGCGAGCCTTGCCTCGAGCGCATTGGCGACGACCGGCGCGTTCATGATGGCGGCAATTTGTCTGTTGGTGCTGCTGCGGTTTGATCTGAATGCGACCTGGCTGATTGCAATTTGCGCGATAATTGGATGGAGGGTATGGAGTTGAGCGTTCGAGGTCGAGTTTCGAGGCTTTCCGAGATGCGATGATTCAGATGCCCAGGCGGCGCGCGGAGAACTATTCCATCTCGGCGTCCATCGCGGCCGCCATCGCCTCATCCGTCAATTCTTCCGCCAAGACTTCGGTCGCCGCTTCATCGCCTTTGAAAAGGGTCTGCTGCTTCAGCCGCGTGCGGCGCGAACCTGCGCCGTGGAACTGAACGTCGTCGCCATCACCCAGCATGTCGCGCAGGTCGTCTGCCAGCTCTGGCGACGGTCTGACCTGCCAGTCGCGATTCAACTGCATCACAACCGTCTGCCCGGCGGGCAGCGGAATCTGTGCGTACACCGGCGTCTTGCCCTTGTGCTTCTCGAACAGCGGCTTGAGCCGCACGATCAATTCCGGCATGTGCCGCGAACGATCGAATTGCAGCAGCAAACTGGTGGTGAGTTTTCCTGTCGCCTCGGTCGCAGGGAACATTTCATTGATGACGATGCTGGGCGTCTCGCGGCGCTTGTCCACTTTTCCCTTCACAAAAACGATTTGCTCGTTTTTCACGATTTCGGGGTACGACTTGACGACCTCCGCCAGCGTCTCGGCGAATAACACGCCATCGATCTGGCCGTCGAGATCCTCCATGGTGATCATCGCCATCGCCATGCCCGCGCTTCTTCCGTTTTTCGTCATTGTCTTTTTCACGCGGCTGATCATTCCGCCAAGTATTACCTCAGAGCCTTCGGAGCAATTCTTTATTTCGCGCGTGGATGACGTCGCATAGCGATCCATCGCGATCTGGTGTTCCGTCAGTGGATGGCTGGTGATGTAAAATCCCAGCGCATCCTTCTCGAATTTCAGCAGCTCGGCCGGCTCAAGCTCCGGTAGATCGGGCAGCGGCGCGCTGGTGGGGAATGAGGTCGGCGAATCGGCGCCGCCGAACATATTAATCTGGCCCATGCGCTTGTCCTGCTGGGTCTGCACGCCCATTTCCACGGCGCGTTCGAGGATATGCAGCAGCTGTGATCGCCGCGCGCCCGTCGATGAGAATGCACCGCATTTCACCAGCGCTTCGATCGTCGCCCGCTGGACGGCCCGCAGATCCACACGCTCACAAAAGTCGAAAAGGTTTGCAAATTGTCCCTTGGCGCGGCGCTCGGTGATGATCGCTTCAACGGGCTTTTCACCGACGCCGCGCACCGCCATGAGGCCAAATCGTATGACGCCCTCCTTCTGAGGCTTCTTCGTCGCCTTGCGCTTTCCCTTGGCCGGCGGCTCCTCCCGATCGACGTAAATCGGTGTGAAATCCTTGTCGGAAAAGTTCACGTCCGGCGGGAGCACCTTCAAACCCTTTCCGCCGGCCGGCAGCGTCATCCGGCGGCATTCCTCAATGTATTCCACCACCTTTGCGGTTGATCCCATTTCAAATGTCAGCAGCGCGGCCATGTACTCGGTCGGAAAATAGGTCTTCATGAACGCTGTCTGATACGCCACGATCGCGTAGCGCGTGCTGTGCGACTTATTGAATCCGTAGCCGCCGAATTTCAGAATCAGATCGAAAATCTCCTGCGCCTTTTCTCGCGTCACGCCTTTGGCCATCGTTCCCTCGATGAAGCGCGGCTGGAATTTGGCGATGACATCAATGGTCTTCTTCGAAATCGCCTTGATCAATTTGTAAGCATCGCTCAATTCGATGCCGCCGAGTTGATTGAAAATCTGCATCACCTGTTCCTGGTAGACCATGATTGAATAGGTCTCTTCCAGAATCCTGTCCATGATCGGATGGACCTTGGGCACCGCCTCCCGGCGATGCTTGCGATTGCAATAGCTCGGGATCAGCTCCATCGGCCCGGGGCGATACAGTGCGTTGGCGGCGATGAGATCCTCGATGCGGTCGGGCATCATCTTCATCAGAAGATCCTGCATTCCGGCGGATTCAAACTGGAATATGCCGCGCGTCTCGCCGCGCTGAAACAACTGAAAGACGTTTGCATCGGCCAGATCAATGCGTTCGATGTCGATGTGGCCCTTTGCGTCCAGCGGCAGCGCGGGCGGCCTGATGGTCTGGCGCGCCTCCACCTCTTTGCGAGCCTCGCGCGTCTGGTGTTCGAGCTCGATCGAGCGCGTCAGCGTGGAGAGGGTGCGCAGGCCCAGGAAATCCATCTTCAGCAGTCCGCATTTTTCGGCCACCGGACCTTCAAACTGCGTGAGGACGTTGTCGTCCTTGTCCTTATAGAGCGGAACAATCGCGTCGAGCGGCTGGTCGGCGATGATGACACCGGCGGCGTGGCAGCCGGCGTTTCGGCACATTCCCTCCAATCGCTGCGCGACATCGATGACCCGGGTGATCGTCGCGTTTTCCTGGTAGAGCTTCAGCATTTCCGGGGATTGCGACATCGCTTTTTTGAGCGTCATGCCGGGAGTGCCGGGAATGAGCTTCGTCAGCTTGTCGATCTCCGAAAGCGGCACACCGAGCACCCGGCCGACATCCTTGCAGGCCGCCTTGGCCGCCAATGTTCCGAACGTAATGATCTGCGCCACATGCCCGTATTTCTCGCGCACATATGCGATGACCCTCTGGCGGCCGTCCATGCAGATATCAATGTCGATATCCGGCATTTCATTGCGGCTGGGATCCATGAAACGCTCGAACAGCAGGTTGTATTGAAGCGGATCGACGTTGCAGAGGCCCAGCAGATATCCAACCATCGTGCCCACGCCGGATCCTCTTGCGCCGACGGGTATGCCATTGTCGCGCGCGAAGTTACAGAAATCCCAGACGATCAGAAAGTACGAGCAGAAGTTCTTCATGCAGATGATCTTCAGCTCGTGCTCCAGCCTCGGCCGCACGCCGGCCGGCGGTTCATCTGCGCCATATCGCCAGGCGATACCCTCGTCGCATAACTGTCGAAGATAGCGTTCGTCATCGCGCATCTCCGAGAGCGCTTTGGTGGTTTCCTTCAGCCGCTCCGTGGGCACGCGATAGACCGGTGCATATCGCTTTGAGAAATCGATCTCGAGATTGCAGGCATCGGCGATTCGCCGGGTATTGCTGATTGCCTCGGGCCAGGCACCCAGCGCCTCGTGCATCTCCTGCGCGCTTTTGAGATAGAGCTCCGTCGGATATTTCAACCGCCCCTCATCCGTTACCTGGCGGCCCATTGAAATGCAGCAAAGCACATCGTGCGCGAAATGGTCGTCGCGCGTCAGGAAATGCACGTCGTTGGTCCCGACGATGCCGCAGCCGAGCCCATTCGCCAGACCGACCAGTTCAGGGTTGACCATGTCCTGTTCGCCGATGCCCTGCTTCTGTATCTCGATGAAAAAGCGATCGGGGCCGAAGATGTCGAGATAGGTTTCAGCGATGGTGCGGGCGGTTTTTGCGTCGCGCTTCAAAAGTGCGCTGGCCACCTCGCCGCCAAGGCAGGCGCTGGTGGCGATCAGGCCGCGGGAATGCTCGCGCAGCACATTCTTGTCGATCCGGGGCTTGTAGTAGAACCCGTCGAGGTAGGCGGTGCTCGAAAGCTTCAGCAGGTTGTGATAGCCATCGAGATCCTGCGCCAGCAGCAGGAGGTGATATGACGCCTCGCCGGCCGATCCTGTCGGCGTGCTGCGTTCCCGCCGATCGCCGGGCGCCATGTAGGCCTCCATGCCGACAATGGGCTTGATGCCTTCCTTGCGGCACTCGTTGAAAAACTCAACCACGCCGAACATGCATCCATGATCGGTGATGGCTATGGAATCCATGCCGAGCGCCTTGCATCGCTTCACGAGGTCGGAAACTTTGCACGCTCCGTCGAGCAGCGAGTAATGCGTGTGAACGTGCAGATGGACAAAAGGGGAAAGCGCCGCCGCCGGTGAAGTAACATCGCCCATACTCTGCTTATAGCCATGCGCCGCGCGCATCGTCAACGCGGGGCGTCGGCCGCGCCAATCCTGCCGCGTTTTCGCTCGACTGTGAGCTTGCCGGGAAACTGCTGTCGGGCCGCCGAAGCGGCGTCGCGAGCCATTTCGATCAGTCGATTTGCCGCCGGCCCTGACATTTTTTCCCGCGATGCGCCTCGCTCGATCAGCCAGCGCCGCGCGCTGTTGTGCGCCAGAATATCCGGTAGGTCAGCGAGCTGGCGCATTGCAAAATCTGGTGCAAGGGCCGGCGCATGCTCCCGCACCCATGCCCGCAGCTGCGCGCTTGACTTACCCAGTGCCAGCAATCGCTCCGAAAGCAGCGGATTTTCCGTCAGCGTTGGCCGGATGCGATTCCGCGGCGTTTTGGGCAGCGCGTTGGTTTCATCCTCGCGCCAAGTGATCCCGCGGCGATGGAGATAATCGCGCAGTTCGGATCGCCGCAGCGACAGCATTGGCCGAAAAATTCGCAAGCCCCCCACGCGCCCGTCAGCGCTCATGCCCGCCAAGCCATCCATGGACGCATTGCGCAGCAGCCGCAGAAGAATCGTTTCCGCCTGATCGTCCGCATGGTGCGCCAGCAATACGCCGCTAAGCCCCTCCGCCGCCGCGACGCGTTGATACGCCGCATGGCGCAGTCTGCGCAAGCGATCCCCCGTTGGGGGTTGCATGGCGTCTGGCATCTCAGCGCGCCGCACGACCACGGCGCGCACATCAAGTCGTTGCGCAAGGTCGAGGGTAAACGCCGCATCATCGCGGCTGGCCTGGCCGCGCAGTTCGTGGTCGATATGTACCACAACCCAATCCTCGCGGCGTGCCCGCGCGAGCAGGCATAACATCGCCACGCTGTCCGCCCCGCCGCTTACGCCAACCGCCCATCTTCCACTCTCCGGCCAGCAGAATGCTTCGTTTATCCGATCGGCCGTCATGGGTTGCCCTCAAGTGTGCTGGCTGTGTTAGCTCCGTTTCCTGAAAGCCTTTTTGGAACCGCTCACACGGAAGTCCATCTCGGGCTCACCGATGATTGCGCATGCGGCACGCTCGGTTTTCAGGATAACATATGATGAGGGTAACTCAGACAAGCACTGCTCAGGCACGAACTGGGGACGCAGTGTTCACGATTCATTATTGACGTGGTTTAGTGGGTGCCCATGCGGTACACAATCGAATTTTGACGCAGGGCGCTGCACGCATCCCAGAGGTCTTCGAGTACGCCGACCTGTTACACCCGGCCGGCAGCCCATAGCGACCGGATTCAGTGGCCGGGATATAAGAGATTACGGGATTCAAGGGGCTAACAATCCAGCGGTTCACTTCCCATCAAACAAATCCCCGCCGCGCTGCAACTCTATCGTTGACGCGCCGCAATGCGAACATTAACCTAACCGGCGTCTTGTGATGGATGGAGCAAATGAAGTGGATCACCTGCGAAGAAGGCGTTTTGCGGTTTTGCCGGCGGCCGGCGGATATGCCCGGCGATGCGGCCCCGGCTGACGCGGCGCTGCCTGGTGCGGCGGCGCCTCTCGATCTGCCCCCGCTGCCGCAGGGGACCATCAACGAATTTCTCTACGACCCCGCACGCGGAGAGCTTCCGCCGGCCGGGCCGGTGCTGTGGATGCTCACCAGGAGTCAACTGGCCGAACGTCGCGCTGATTCAGCGGAAATCGTCTGGTTCGATTCCGAACGCTCGCTTTCTCCGCTGGCGATCGCCGCGGCGGGCATCCCTCTTGGAAAACTGCACATCGTCCGGCCGCGCCAGACGGATTTGGCCTGGGCCGCCGTTCAATGTCTTCGATGCAAAGGTGTGGGCGCGCTTGTCGCCTCCATCGGCGGGCGGCTGTCGCGGGTTGACGTGCGCCGCATCCAGTTGGCGGCCGAACAAGGGGGCGGGATCGGCCTGCTGCTGCGCAGCGTCGGATCCCATGCCGATGTGTATGCCGCCGCCTCGCGATGGCGCATCAGCCCCGCGCCGGGATCGCCCGAGGTTCAACGCTGGAAAATGGAGTTGCTTCACGGCCAGGGATGGAATGTTGGTCGCTCTTTCCTCCTGGAGTTGCGCCGTGCTGCCATTTCCCAAAGCACCATCGTCCCGATGCCTCTGCATTCACCTGCCCCACTGGTCGATCGCCCGGCGCCTGCGCCGCGCCGCCGCGCTGCGGGATAAGCCGCTGGCCGTCATCGAAACGCGCCGGCGCGCCCTGCATGTCCACTGCGCCAACGACATCGCCCTTGCCGGGGGAATCAGGCAGGGCATG